>CAYOEW010000006.1:0-32866 GCA_964403245.1 uncultured Lachnospiraceae bacterium | reverse complement strand
AAACACTTTTTCCGCCCGCAACGATATCACGAACAAATGTGTAAGCCTTGTCCACTTGTTCTGATGTAAGTTCCAAATTGATGATATGAATGTCATTTCTTGCGGTGAAAATGTATTCGCTCATCTTTGGGTTCCACTTTCTGGATTGGTGACCAAAATGAACACCAGCTTCCAAAAGTTGTTTCATTGAAATAACTGACATAATTTTTTACCTCCTTGTTTTTTGTCTTCCTTTGAACTTCAAACTTTTCCAACACACCCAAGTCAAAGACTTTTGCAAGCAAACTATTTTCAAAATAAAAGGCAAAATCTCAAATGTTTGCAAGCGTTCAGGCACAAAAGTGAAAAATACATTCAAAGTGCTATTTGTCTCAATGACTGTGGCAGTATATCACATAAAAAGAAAAATTGCAAGCATTTTGGCGTATCCTTGCAATTTTTTTTAATATTTTTTCCTATTTATGATAACTTTTGCCATTCATGATTGTGAAGGCACGATAAATCTGTTCAAGAAGCATAATTCTGAAAAGATTGTGCGGAAAAGTCATTTCAGAGAAAGAAATCCTTTCGTTTGATGCCTCGCGAACCTTCTGGCTCACACCATATGACCCACCAATAACAAAGTTAATTGTGGAATTTTCCTGCATGGTTTTTTGCAATTTTTCAGCAAACTTTTCGCTCGGCATCTGCTTTGCTGAAATGTCACACAAAATGCAATATCCCTTGATTTTTTTGAGAATTTCTTCGCTTTCTTTTTCAACAATCAAATTTGTGTTTTCAAGGTGATTTTGTTCTTTAAGTTCAATGATGTTGACCTTGCAAAAAGCGGACAATCTTTTGAGATATTCTTCCTGTTCATCTCGCGAAAATTTTTCCTTCAAGTTTCCAACGCAAACAATGTTTATTGTCATCACAAAATCCCCCAAATAAACGTCATAATTGTCACAATTGCCCCAAGCACAATCGACCCAAAAAGGAAAATTTTACTCAAATTATCCAACTTTGTTTTCTCAACTTTTTTGTCATCATCTTCCTGCATATATGAGTTTATGTTTTTGTTCACAAACTCCAAAAAATCCCGCAAATCAAAAACGACTTGATTTCTGCTGAAACCTGTATCACCCGGATATTGATTGTTTTTGATGTCTTCCACTTGCTTGAAAAAATTATCTCGAATTGCCATGGAAGTAAGTTCGTTTTTACGTTTGTTGAAATTGTAGTTAAAAGTTTCCTTGATCAACATCATCGTCAGGTCAATTGCCACAATCACAAGAATCAAGACAACAAGCACAAAAATTATTGTCCCAAGCACTTGATTTTGAGTCAAAAAGTATGCAAATTTTTCAATCAAACTTCCAATTGCCCAACCTTTTGCTTTTGCAAACGAAAAGAAGACACTCATTGCATTGTTCATGAAGTGAATGATGATGCAAGGGTAGACACTTGAACATCCCCAACACAAATATCCCAAGAAAAGACCGATTATTGTTGCATAGAAAAATTGTTCAATGTTAAGGTGTAAAAGTCCAAACAAAAAGCCAGAAATCAACACACTTTTTTTGATTCCACGCATTGAATTTCCATTTAGCAAAAGTCCACGATGAAGAGTTTCTTCACAAATTGCAGGCAAAACAGCAGTGCAGAGCAAATTCAAGAAAAATCCACCCCAAGTTGCTGAAATTGTTGAACCCGACGAAGACGCATGCTTATATCCAAACAATGCGATGAGGTTGTTGAAAAAATTCGAAACAAAAACGTTCAAAAAGAAGACAACCACACCCAAAATGACACAGAGCAAAATGGTCTTTGCGGAGATTTTTTTGAAACAGCAAAATTTGAAAATTTCCTTTGTTTTCCCTTTTGTTGCAACTTTGAAAAGAAGAAGGGGCAAAAGAAAAATTATGCCAACTTGCACAAACGCATTCAAAATATATGAGCCACCGTCCCCCCAAAAAGAAAAGACGCCATAATGCCCACAAATTCGAAAAATGACCAAAAGCACCAGCACAACGAAATATATGCTATTTGTGTAAAAATTTACTTTTTTCTCTTCCACAACTCTCCACCCAAATATATTTTACTTTCAACCAACGACATTTATAACAATAATTACAATTGAAAGCAAAACTCCGATGATCATCGTAAGTGGAAATTTTCCAATTCCAAGTGTTCTTTCAACTTCCATTTCACCAGTTTTTTCAAACTCCAATTTTGGTTGTTTTGAAAGATAAAATTTGTAAATCACAAACAAAATTGCACAAGTCACAAGTGCCAAAGCAATTGAAATCAAAACAAGCCACCAAGTCATGTTTGCAAAAGGCAAAGAAATCACGCCTGTTGACTGCAAATAACTGATGATGATTGTTGTGAAATTGTTTGCAATGTGAATGAGCATGGAATATATGATGTTGTTTGTTTTTTCATAAACAAGTGCAAAAACACAGCCCAAAATGAATGGATAGATGAACTGTTCCACGCTTTGATGCACAAGAGCAAACAAAAGCGCACTGATAATCACCGACCAAGCGACAGAAAACTTTTCACGAAGTCCCGAAAAAATAACCCCGCGGAACAAAAGTTCCTCGCAAATTCCCGGAATAATTCCGCTCACAAGCAAATGAACAAAAAGCCAGCCGACAGTGTTTATTGGAAGTGACATTGATGATTCTGTTGAAAAGATTCCCCATTTTCGCCCCAAAGAACCAATTGACCCTTCAATCAAAAGCATGAAACCCAGCACGCAAACAATTCCAGCAAAAATGCAGAGAAGTGCCGTCCAAACATTGAGTTTTTTAAAGGAAATTTTGCAGGATTTTTGACTTATTCTGTTTGCACCATTATATCCAAAATAAAGGCACACAAACACCACTTGAGAAAGAATCGTACAAGGAATGCTGAACCACAAAAAGTTTTCAAACATCACACGCGCCACATTTGCGTTTTCTTCAAAAACAAAGCCTGTCCCCTTGACAATTGCAATGGAGATATAGCAAAAAACAAGGCTTGCAAGGAGTGGAAAAACAAGGGCATAAAGAAACACTTTCCCGCTGTCCTTTGTTGTGTAAAAATTACGTTTGTCAAAAACCTTTTTTATTTCATTTGTTGCTTTCATACCTTGATATGTTAGCATAAAAAGATAAAAAAAACAACAAATCTGCTGGACAAAATCAAATATTTTGTTTAAAATGAAATCATGAACAAGTTTTTAAACAAATTTATGAACAGAGCTCTCAAAGAAGCGGAAAAAGCAAAGAACGAAGAAGAAGTCCCAATTGGCGCAGTGATTGTCAAGGATGGTGAAATCATTTCTTTTGCCCACAACACAAGAGAACACACCCAAAATGCACTTATGCATGCGGAAATCAACGCCATTAACAAAGCTTGCAGAAAACTCAAAAGTTGGCGTCTTGATGGATGCGAAATGTATGTCACACTTGAACCCTGTCCAATGTGTGCCGGTGCAATTGTAAATGCACGAATCAGCAAGGTTTTCTATGGTGCAAAAGACAAAACATCTGCTGACAGACTTTTTGAAAAAATTTTGCAAAGTCAACGCCTCAATCACAACTGCAAGTTTGAATATTTGGAAGAATATTCCATTGTTTGTTCCGCACTTTTGAGTGATTTTTTCAAATCAAAGAGAAAATGATGCAAACTCTTTTTTACAATCCAAAGCAACAAAAAAATATGCCTTGAAGCATATTTTTTTAATTAAAGAATTTCAAAAAGTTTTTCTTTATATTCTTCTTCAGAAATCAAACCATCATCACGCAATTTTTTCAAGTTTTCAATCTTCTTTTTCTTTTCATCATATGCGGAATTCTGCATTTTTTCCTCATGTCTAATTTCGCTCTTGCTGTTCATGATCACAATATCTGGAATGCAAAGTGAAATCAAAAGCAAAAGCCATGGAATTGAACCACCAAAAACGACAACAATGACGAATCCAGTGGCAAAAATGCCTTGATTTGAGCGGAAATATTTCCCCTTCTCACGCACTGAATACAAAAGAAAAATGCTCCCAACAATTCCGGCAGCAAGTTGGATGACGACATAGAAGATGCTGTAGGAATAACCGAGCAAATAGTAATATTCTTCATATCCTGCCAAATTTTCAGAATTCACAATCATCAAAATTGACATAACAAGGCTTGCAATGACTGTAATTAAATTTATGATGGCAGCCGCAATAATGAGATTGCGTTTTGTTTTGTTCATGTAATACATCACTTAACCTCCCGAATTTGAGAATATTTTATCATTATGCAACAATGTTGTCAAATTATTTTGAAAAAATATAAATTTGTATTAAAATGGAAGCAGAAAAGGAGTTTTTTTATGAGAATTGAAAAAAGAACAATCGTAATCACCGGTGCATCAAGCGGAATTGGACTTGGGCTTAAAGAAATTTTCCAGTCAAAAGGTGACACAGTCATTGACATATCTTTGAACGGAGAAGACTACTCTTGCGATGTTGCCGACCACAAAAAATTGAAGAGCATTTTTGACGAAATATACAAAGAATATGGCGAAATTGACATGCTCATCACCTGTGCGGGATATGGACTTTCTGGCGCAATCGAACTTCTGAAAGAAGAAGACGCAGAAAAGCAGTTTGATGTAAACTTTTTCGGAACAGCAAACGCCTGCAAATATGCCATTCCAATGATGAAAAAGAATGGAAAAATCGTCATTATTTCATCCGCAACCGCAATTTTCCCAGTGCCATTCAAAGCATATTATTGTTCAAGCAAGGCAGCAGTCGACAGTTTTGCACAATGTCTTAAAATGGAACTTTCACAGACAAAAATTCAAGTCACATCAATCTGTCCGGGAGATATCAAAACAAACTTTTCAAACAATCGCGTGAAAATTTATGAAACAAACGAAAGATATGGCAAATCTGTTGAACTTTCAACAAAGCCAACTGAAAAAACAGAAAAAAGACGCATGTCACCAAGTTATGCCACAAAAAAGATATATCAAATTTGCGAAAAAAAGCATTTCAAACCAAGATATATCGTTGGAAGACAATACAAAATGTTTAATTTTGCACGAAAAGTCTTTTCGACAAACGCACTCAACAGCGTCATCACAAAAATTTTGTATAAAAAGGAAAAATAGAGAAAAGTTAGGCAAAAACCTAACTTTTTTTACGCAATTCAAATCATTTTGAGGTCAAATAAATCAAAAATTCTGTGTTTCCGTCCCCGCCTTTGATTGGAGATGTCACAAGTCCTTTTTTCAAAAATCCCAATTTTTCAAAAGTTTTTGAGATGTTTTCAATGATTTTTTCGTGCATTTTTTCGTCTTTAACAATCCCTTTATGCTTTTTTGCATATTCAAGTCCACATTCAAACTGCGGTTTGATGAGAGCAACAATTTCGACGGATTTCCCAACAAAATCCGATGCAAGTTTTGGTGCAAGTTTTGTCAAACTGACAAATGAAACATCAATACACACAAATTGGATGTCATTTTCAACAGACAAATTCAGATAGTTTGTGTTTTCAAGATTAACAACTCTTGCGTCATTTTTGATTTTTTCAACAAGTTGCCCAACGCCAGTGTCAACAGCATAAATTTTCTTTGCCCCGGCTTGCAAACATACATCCGAAAAACCACCAGTCGAAGCGCCAATATCAAGCACAACTTTTCCATTCAAATCAATCGAAAAATCTTCCAACGCCTTTTGCAGTTTGAAACCACCGCGTGAAACAAACTCAAACGGAAGAGCATTCAAAACAACATTCTCATCACACTCATAAGAAGGTTTTTCAATCTTTTTTCCATCAACAAAAACTCTTCCCGTTTGCACAGCCTCTTTTGCTTTTGCGCGGGATGAATATAAACCCTTTTCAACCAACAAAACATCAATTCTCATGAGAGCATTATATCACAAAAAATCCATTCACACAAACAAAGTTTGGACATATGATGATAATGGAGGCAAAAAATGAACTACACAACAAAATATTGCCCCGGATGTTATCAAGATTTGCGTTGTCATGAGTCACCTTGCATTCCACCTTGCAGACCCCCAAAACGCAACTGTGGATGCATCAGTTCAAATGACATGCTCTTCTTTGCAATCGGATACATTATTGCAAGAAATTGCAGATAAAAAAGAAAAACTCCAATCACAAAATTTGGAGTTTTTTATTCAGAATATTGCATATTTATGCAAAGTCGTAATTTTAAATATTATCATTCAAAATCGACTTCCACTTTTGAATATAGTCCCCACAGACTGCAAAAGCATTGTCATAAGTCTTTTCACTTTCCAAGTCACAGTCTGCGATTTTCAAAAGAGAAATTGGGTCTTGTGTGCATCCAGAAGACAAAAATTTGAGATATTTTTTTGCAAAAGTATTGTCCTTTATGATATGGTTTGAAATTTCACTTGCAGAAATCATTCCTGTTGCATATTTATACACATAAAAACTGTCAAAGAAGTGTGGAATTCTTGCCCATTCATATTTCATTTCAGCAAGTTGTTCAACCTTTTTGCCATGATAGAAATTGTTTAATTCTTGATATTTTTCACACAAAAGTTCACTTGACAAAGGCAGTTCTTTTTCATATGTTTCATGCGCAAACTGTTCAAATTCCGCAAACATTGTTTGACGGAAAATTGTGCTTCTCACTTCGCGTAAAAAATAGTCATAAAGGGACATTTTTTCTTCGTCAGACTTTGCTTTTTTCAAAAGAAGGTTCAAAAGCAACATTTCGTTTGTTATGCTTGCAACTTCCGCAACAAAAATGACATAATCGGCAGTCTGGCTTGGTTGATTGTTTGTTGAAAAATATGAATGCATTGCATGACCCAATTCGTGAGCCAAAGTGAACACGCTTCCAATATCCCCTTCAAAATTCAAAAGCACAACTGGAGTTTTCCCATAATTTCCACTTGAAAACGCACCGCTGTATTTGTTTTTGTTTGGCATGACATCAATCCAGTGTTCATTTTTTGCTCTGTCAACAAGTTTGACATAATCTTCGCCCAAAACGGATGTTGCTTCTTTGACAAGTTCAATCGCCTGCTCATATGTGTATTTTTTTGAATTTTCCTTAACAACCGGCGCAAATGTGTCAAAAACAGCAATCTTTTTCAATCCCAGCATCTTGCGTTTGATTTCAAAATAATCTTCCACAACTGAAACTTTTTCTCTGACTTTTTTGACAAGCATTTCATACACTTTTCTGTCCACTTCTTCACCAAAAAGACACGCAGAAAGAGTGCTGTCATATTTTCTTATCTTTGCAAAAGAGCAATTTTCTTTGACATGATTGATGTAATTTGTTGCCAAAAAGTTGATAAACTCCCCACGTCTTCCATTGACAGTTTTGAAGGCATTTTTACGCAAAACTCTATCTTCGCTCTGCGTGTAAAGGGAATAGTTTGAATGATTGAGTTCATGCTTTTTGCCGTGACTGTCTTTAATTGCCGGAAATTTCAAATCTGCGTCATTAAACTTGTCAAAATTATCCGAAAATCCACCCGTAAAATCTCCAATTCCAGAGAGAAGAATTTCTTCTTTTTTTGACAATGAATGCTTTTTGTGTCGTATTGTCGCCTCAAAAAAGCGTTTATAGTTTGCAAACTTCTCATTGAGAGCAAGTTTTTTCAATTTGTTGACACTGAATTTGTCAATTTCAACGTCAATAGGTGTGAATATTTTGTCGATTTTGTTCAAAACAATCGAACGTTTTTCCATCATCTCGTTTGCCGAGCGATTTGTTGCGTCTTCGCATTGACGATAAAAAGAATAACTCGCAAAATTCAAACTGTCCAAGAAAGCAGTCTTTTTCTCCAAATATTCAAACAAAACATCATCATCAGAGAGTTTTCCTTCAAAAGACTTGAAAGAATTTGCCTCTTCTTGCGCTTTTTCAAGTTTTTCATAAAATTCTTCATCAGTTGCACAAAATTTGGTCAAATCCCACTTATATTTCTCTTCAATCTCACTTCTCTCTTTCATTGACACACCCCTTTTTGAAGTTTTATGTTATATTGTTAAATATTTTGACATATTGAAGTTTTTCCAAGGCTCACAGTCTTCAGGACACGCCAAAAAGACCATACGCTCTTTTGTTGTTGGATGATTGAAGGCAAGTTTTCCTGCCCAAAGTCCAAGGTTTGATGTTCTCCCCTTCGCTTTTCCATATTTCACATCGCCCACAAGAGCATTTCCGATGTTTGCAAGTTGAACTCTGATTTGATGGCTTCTGCCTGTCATGATTTGCACTTGCAAAAGTGTTTGATTTTGGTTTTCTTCCAAAACTTGATACACAAGTTCGGCTTTTTTTGCGCCTTTTTCTGACATTGGAACAATTTTGACAATATTTTCCTTCTCATCCTTTTTGAGATAGTTCACAAGTTTTTGGTTTTTGATTTTCACCTTTCCGCTCACAACAGCAAAATATGTCTTCTCAACATCATGAGTGTTGAATTGTTCACAAAGACGTTTTGCTGATTTGGAATTTCTTGCAAAGACCATAATTCCGCCAGTCGGACGGTCAAGTCTGTGAACAAGTCCGATGAACGCTTCGCCTTCTTTGTTATATTTTTCTTTGACATACGCCTTCACCATTGACAACATATCTTCATCCTTGCTGTCATCACTTTGAGTTGGCACATTTTGTGGTTTGATCACCACAACAATTTGATTGTCTTCATAAAGCACATTTAATTTTTCCATATTTTCACCCCTGTTGCTCCGCATGGAAGCACCAATCCTTCGTTTGTTGGCAATCCAATTTCATCCGCCTCAACCCCATCGTTTCCAAACACGCATTTCAAGATGTTTGCAACAACTGTTGGAGCAAGTCCTGTTGTATATGAATTGATAAGCACAAAAAGTGGTTTGTCGGAAAGAACTTTTTTTGTAAGTTCAACAAAATCTGCAAGATTATCTTCCAATTTCCACATTTCTCCATTTGGACCACGCCCATAACTTGGTGGGTCCATGATGATGCCGTCATATGTGTTTCCGCGTCTGATTTCACGTTCAATAAACTTTGCACAATCGTCAACAATAAATCGGATGTTTGAAATATCGTTGAGTTTTGCGTTTTCTTTCGCTCTCTCAACCATCCCCTTGCTTGCATCAACATGAGTAACAAGCGCTCCAGCCTTACTGCACGCCACTGAAGCCCCACCGGTGTATGCAAACAAATTCAGCACCTTAATTGGTCTTGTTTGTTTTTTGATTAAATCACCCAAAAGTTTCCAATTTGTCGCTTGTTCAGGGAAAATTCCGGTATGTTTGAAGCCCATCGGTTTAACAATGAATTTCAAGCCGTTCCAAGAAATCAACCATTGGTCAGGGATTGATTTGAAATTATGCCACAATCCACCACCTTCTTTTCTTTCATAGAAAGCATCAGCCTTCTTTTTCAGGTCACATTTTTTGTGCCAAATAACCTGTGGGTCTGGACGCAGGAGTTTTATTCCCGCCCAATCTTCCAATTTTTCACCATCGCCAGTCGCAATGACGGTATAATCCGTCCAACCTTGTGCAATTCTCATGTTCTTTTAGTCCACCTTTTTTAATTTTGCAATGATAAACGAATCACCAACTTCAATGTTTCTTTCAATCACAGGGTCATCAATTGCTTCAATTGCGCGAACAATCAAAACTTCCTGTTTAATTTTTCCCATGAAATTATAGAGCATTGTTGCAAGAGTTTCGTCCGCTGTTTCAAAGTAAGCATAGAGTCTGTCATCAATCTCAAAATTTGCTTCCTTTCTCAAAACTTGAAGTCCGCGAACAAACTCACGATAAAGTCCTTCCAAAATCAAATCTTCATCCAAATTGATGTCCAAAACAACTGTATTTGCGTTTTCGTGGGCAATCACGAAGTCGCCTTTTGGTTTCTTTTCAAGATTGAAAAGTTCGCTGTCCAAATCAGTAAATTCTCCAACAGACACCTTTCCCGTTTTGTAGCCAGCAACAACTTCACTCATGTCATTTTCAGCATTTGCAAGACCAGTTTTGAGTTTTTGAACATCACCTTTAAGCACCGCCCCAGCCTTTTTGAAATTCACAGAGAGATATTCATCATTAAACTTGCTGTCGTCATACACAACCTCAATTTCCTTGACGTTAAGTTCGTCTTTGATGACATCAGAAAGGTTTTCAAGCACATTTTCAATTTTTTCGCCCGCAACATACATTTTTCTCAAAGGCTGTTTGACTTTGAGTTGATTTTCGTTTCTCAATCTTGATGCAGTGGACATGATGTTTCTTGCGACATCAACAATCTGCAAAACATCGCCAAAATCTGTCGTGACAACTTTTTGTGGATATCCAGCAAGCATAATGCATTCTGCTTCATTTTTCTCAACTTCACGCACCATATTCTGCCAAATATACTCCGTCAAAAATGGAATAATTGGACTCATCACTTGAATGATTGCCTTGATTGAGTGATAAAGACACCAATATGCAGTCATTTGGTCATCTTTGTTTTCACTTTTCCAGAAACGCTTTCTGTTGCTTCGAATATAGAAATTTGAAATGTCGTCAACCAATTTTTCAAAGTCTTTAACAACCAAAAATGGCTTGTCGTCAGAATAGTTCTTGTCACTGTCCCCAACAAATTTGTTTATGCTTTGCAAAAGCCACTTGTCTGCAAATTTAAGATTTTTTTCATCCAATTTGAAGTTTGCAATGTCAGGCTCATCAATGCAAGCATATGTGTTGAAGAAAGTGTAGACATTCCAAAATGCCAAAATTTTTCTGCGAGCTTCATCAGTCAAACCGAAACCAAAACGCATGTCATTTGCTGGGCTTGAAGATGAGAAAAGATATCTCACAACATCCGCTCCAACCTTGTCAGCGACTTTGTCCGCTTCAAGCGTGTTTCCGCCACTCTTGTGGAATTCCCCGCCATGCTCGTCTTTGACATATTGATAAGTCACAACCTTTTTGTATGGTGCTTTTCCCGTGAGCACAACACTCATCATAAGAATTGAATAGAACCAAAGTTTGACTTGTTCAACCATTTCGCAAACATAGTCACTTGGGAAATTTTCTTCAAAGAATTTCTTGTCAGAGAAATATTTTTTTGTCGAGAAAGGAGTTATTCCAGCGTCAAGCCAAACATCTCCAACTTCTGGAACTCTTGACATTTCGCATCCACATTCGCACTTGATTTTGATATCATCAATCCAAGGTCTGTGAATGTTTGGTAATTTGTCAACAAGAGTCGGGTCAACAGCCTTGTTTTTGAGTTCTTCCAAAGACCCAATCACATGCACTTTTCCACATTTTGAACAAACATAGAATGGAAGTGGAAGCCCATAGAAACGACTTCTTGAAATATTCCAATCTCCCATATTATTGAGCCAGTCAATCATTCTCTTTTTTGCAAAATCAGGCTTGAACTGAACATCTTCAATCGCTTTCAAAGCAAGCGGTTTGATTTCGTCAGTTTTGATGAACCATGCAGAGATGAGTTTGTAAACCAAATCAGTCTTACATCTCCAACAGAAAGGATATGAGTGCTTATATTTGTGAGCGTAAAGAAGTTTTCCGTCCGCCTGCAATCTGTTTACAACAAGTTCAACCACATCAGTCGTCTTTTTTCCTGCCAAGAAACCTGTGTTTTCAAGCATTATGCCTTGTTCATTGATTGGGCAAATTTCAGGCAAGCCAAGAGTTTGTCCCAGTTCAAAGTCTTCTGCACCACAGCCCGGAGCGATATGCACAACGCATGACCCTTCTGCGCTGTCAACCATATCCCAAGCCACAATTTTGTGAGCGAATTTTTGTTCTTCAAGTTCAGGAAAGCAAGTTTCATATTCAAGTCCAACAAGGTCCGCCCCTTTGAATTCCTGCAAAATCTCAACTTCTTCCTTCAAAATTTTGAGTCTATCTTTTCCCAAAACAATTTTGTCGCCATGGAAATTAACCAAGACATAGTCAAAATCTGGATTCACCGCAAGAGCAACGTTTGCCGAAAGCGTCCAAGGAGTTGTCGTCCATGCAACAAGTTTGAAATCCTTGTTTTTTACAGGCAATTTAACAAAGAGTGCGGTGTGTTCAACTTCATGATATGAAGATGACATTTCATGCTCTGAAAGGCTTGTCCCACAACGTGGACACCATGCCATTGGACGATTTTTCTTGACAATCCAACCATGTTCGTCACAAACTTTCAAAAAGTGCCAAATTGAAGTGATGTTTTCGTCAGTATTTGTGAAATAACTGTTTTTCCAATCCATCCATTGCCCCATTCTGATTGACTGATTTGTGATTTCGTTTGCAAAATATTGCACCCTTTCCATACACTTGTTTGTGAACTTGTCAATTCCATATTGCATGATTTCTGGTTTTCCGTTAAGTCCAAGTTCCTTTTCAACGTTGACTTCCACCCAAAGTCCCTGTCCGTCAAAGCCGTTTTGATAATGCGCATCCATGCCTTTGAGTGCATGATAACGCAAAGTCATATCTTTGAGCGTTCTGCCCCAAAAATGATGAATTCCAAGTCTGTTATTCGCCGTTGCAGGTCCATCCAAAAACTTAAAGCGTTCATTATTTTCATTTTTCTTGCGCAACTTTTCAAAGCAGTCATTATCCTGCCAAAACTTCAAAATTCCGTGTTCCAATTCGACAAAATTTGGCATTGATTGTTCTTTTTTCATATTTTCCTCCAAACAAAAAAGTCTTGAAAGTTACAAGAACCCTCAAGGCTTTCAACCACTTGTAAACTTTCAGTGTGCCATCACACACCTTGCTTTCTTTCGGGAAGCCACCGTCTTTCTTACTCAAATTTCAGAAAGCGACATCGAAAAGTGATAATTTCAAAAGTTTCATATTGCCTTTCACCAACCGGCAACTCTCTGAAAATCCACAAAATGAAATGTTGTCTTTTCTCAAACGTCTTTATTATTTTATTAAAACAAGCATATTCTATCATCAAAAACCGATTTTGTCAATCAAATCAATAGGTTTCCAAGATTTTGTTCATCTTCACAACGTCAGCGCCTGTCATAATCCCCAAAGGTCTTTCCTTTGCACCCCCATTTGATGTAATCAAAATCGCCAAAAGTTTGGAATTTTGATGGAAAAGAAGGAGCGCCTGCTCAACTGTGATATCCTTGTTTGCAAAGACATAATAGTGGCTGTTTTCAATTTTTGAAAGCATATCTTCAATTTTGACAGAATTCAAAAATGTTTCACATTTCCCGCCAGTAATCAAAAATTTTCCAAGGGAATCCAAAATTTTCTGCCCATTTGCAATTCCGATTATTTCGTTATCGTCATTGAAAACAGGAATGTTGGAATAGTTTGACGAAGCGATAAGTTCAATAACTTCTCGCATTGATTTTCCAGAATGAACGGTCAAAACATCTCTTCTTGCCACAACATCAAGTGCTTTTGGTGGAGTTGTGAGAAGCCTTTCAATTTTTTCAATCTTCTCGACAACTTCAATATGTGGTTCAGCAATGCAAAAATCGTCATTTCCATGAACAATTGCATTTCGAAGTCTGCCATAATCAGTCAAATCGTCTTCATATTTTCTGATGATATAGTTGTAGGCAACAGTTTTTCTCACTGCTTCCGAAAATCCCATACTGCGACTCAAATTATATCTCGTTTTGATTGTATATTCAATGTCGTTAAAAGCCGCCAAAAATCTGACGGAATTTGGTTTTTCAACAGTGTCTTTGATGTTGTTTACATTTTCTTCCATAATCCCTCACAATTTAATGATATTATACAATACATTAAATGATTTTCAAAAGAAATTTGCAACATTTCAAGATATTTTTTGCTTATGAAGGAGAAAAATTCAATGAGGCGCTTCCATTCAAATAAACTTGGGGAACATCTCCAACAATCACACTTTCCGCAACAAGCATTTCAGTCACGCTGTCAATTGTGGTGCTGTATGCCGGCAAAATCAAACTCACACTGGCATACAAATGAATGAAAACAGAATGATTTGTTTGATTTATCCCCGCACTTTTGAACGAACTTTCAAAAGTTGATGTCATCGCACCAATTGAAACAAGTTTCAAATTGATTTTCGGCCCAACACCAGAAAGAAAAGGAAGTCCGGTGAAAGTCCCAAGAGTCACATCCACACCAGAGCGCCCCATGTTGTCAAGATAGACCTGCGCAACTTGATAGAACCTGCGCGCAATGAGATTGAGTTTGACAGTTTTGAGAGAGATAAGTTTGATTTTTCCAAGGCTGTCATATTCCACATCCACCAAATCATCATATGAGATGTTTTCCTCACTCAAAACGTCATAAACCGCATCACTGACCGCGGAAGTTGAAAGCGAAAAAATTGAATGTCTTGTTGCCTCAACAACGACCGGATTGACAACACAAAAAAGATAGGCAAAAGAAAGTCCCAAAAAAACAAAAAGCAAAGACAGAATTATCCACGCTTTTTTTCGTCTTTTTTTCTTGCGTTTTGTGTCATAATATTTCACCACACAATATATATATGACACAAACAATCAAAACTTGCAAATCAACTTCAAGTGTATTATGCATTGCGTAATACACAACATATTGTGTGTTATGTCATTTTTTTGTGTGCGAACGGAAAATCAAAGCAAAAATGAAAGCAAATCCAATTGCAGCCGCAATCCCACCGGCTGTTGCCGAAAGTCCACCAGTAAACGCTCCCAAAAGTCCATGCGTTTTCACAGCACCAATTGCACCTCGTGCAAGCGAAGCGCCAAAGCCAATGATTGGCACATTGATTCCTGCTCCGGCAAAATTTGAGATGTAATCAAAAACTCCAATTGCTTCCAAAAAGAGTCCAAAAAGTTCAAAAGTCACAAGAATGCGTGCAGAAGTTATGTTTGTGGTGATAATCAAAATTTCACCAATCATACACACTGCACCACCAATCAAAAACACCCAAAGATATTGCAAGAAAATCTCCACTTTTTTCTCCTTTTATGCTTCAATCACAATTGCGTGACAAACCGCTGGAACACTCTCCCCTTGCTGACTTGAAGTTGTGCTTAAAAGCGCGCCAGTCGGCATGAACAGAATTTTTTTATATTGCCCATCACGAAATTTTGCCATGATGTAGGAATTAAAAACACTCGCACAACATCCCGCACCAGAACCACCACAAAGAGTTTTTTGTTCACGTTTGAAATACATCTGACCACAGTCACAATAGTTCACGCCCAATGTCACCCCTTCATCTTCCATCAAATCAATCAAAATTTCGCTTCCAAGTTTTCCCAAATCACCGGTGACAATCAAATCATAATCATCCGGCGAAGTTTTCGTGTTTTTGAAGTGATTAAGCATTGTATCACGCGCAGCAGGTGCCATTGCAGCCCCCATGTTGTTGACATCAACAATTCCCCAATCCACAACTCGCCCAAAAGTCACGCTTGTCACTCTCGGGCCAACTCCGTCAAGCGACAAAACGCAACTTCCAGCCCCTGTAATCGTCCACTGCGATGTTGGTGGACGCTGATTTCCAAGTTCAAGCGGAAAACGATATTGTCTTTCGGCGGTTGAAAAGTGCGAACCGGTGCAACACACAATATTTTTGCAATATCCGCCGTCAATCATCACCGAAGCAACAGCCATGCTTTCCGCCATTGTCGAGCATGCGCCATAGACCCCCAAAAATGGAAAATCAAACGCTCTTGCAGCATATGACGAACTGATAATTTGGTTTAAAAGGTCGCCCGCAAGCAACAAATCAATGTCTTTTGCGGAAAGTTTTGCCTTTTGAATCCCGCCAGTAATCGCAGTTTCAAGCATTTTACGTTCTGCCTTTTCATATGTCTTTTCGCCAAAGCAATCATCCTTCATAACGTAATCGAAATATGCTCCAAAATTTCCTTTTCCTTCCTTTGGGCCAACAATTGAATATGAACCGATGATTTTCGGTTGTTTTTTAAGCAGAATTGTCTGTTCTCTCTTCACATTCACACCCCCTAAAAAAGTCCAATAATCCAATAAATTATCCCCACACCGATGCTTGCAAGCGTTCCAAACACGATGACTGGTCCTGCAATGGTAAACATTTTGACGCAAATTCCATAAACAATCCCCTCGCTTTTAAATTCAATTGAAGGACTCGCAATTGAGTTTGAAAAGCCGGTAATTGGCACAATTGAGCCACCACCAGCAAACTTGCCAATTTGGTCATAAACTCCAATTCCTGTCAAAAAAGATGCAATAAAAATGAGAATAATGAGTGTATACGCCCAAGCGGACTGTTGGGACATCGCCGGGAAAGTCAGCATGATAAGGTCATTTATCCCCTGTCCAATCAAACAAATCACACCGCCCACAAGAAATGAGTTAAAAAGCGACGGCCAAGCCTTCGTTTTCGGTATCTTCGCACATACATATTTGTTGTAAAGTTCGTTTCTTTTCTTATCTTCCATATTTCCCTCATCCAAATTTTTGCCTGTTAAAAAGAAAATTAAACCAATTTTTTGCATAAAAAGAGTCTTTTTTCAAAAACTAACAAAAAAATGGAGGAAATATGAAAAAAATCATTTTAGGACTCACATCAATTGCTCTATGTTTCGTTCTTTCTGCATGCGGAACAAACACATCAGACGCAACAATCACAAGTCTTTCAAATCAACTTGACGAAACATCAAACACAATAAACAACATCCAGACCGTCAATCCAAGTGACATTTCGCTCACCAAAAGCATGCTTGAAACAACCTTGGCACAAAATAATGAAATTTACAGCACCATGGAGAACACACAACAAACTCTTTTGAATGAACAATATTACAAAACCGACATTTTGACAAAAACGGCAAAAATCAAAAACTATTTGTCAAAAGACATTAAATTGTCAAAAACACAAGCATCCGCCGTCAAAGATTTGACAAAATTGCTCGGAAAATACTCCAATTCGGTCGCATACAGCGAAAACGAACTGACAAATTCCGTAAAATCGGTTTCTTCAATGAAAAAGAATTATGCAAAAAATTCTGACAAAATAAATGCAAAACTCAATCGTATTGCCTGCAATTCAAATGCTCGTTCAGCATATTTTGAAAACCTTTTGAACACTTTGGATGAAATTGACAGATGTCTGTGTCCAAACTGTGAAGAAACACAACAAAACAACGACATTTTAGATGAAAAAGAGCAACAAATTGAAGATTCATCCACAAACAGAGCATGGTTGCAGAAAAACATTGACAGTTACATCACAAAAAGCACAAACGATGATGAAAATGTCAACCAAGACTCCGAAAATCAAACCACTCCAACTGAAAATAACAATGTTTACAATCGATTTAATCGCTATCAACTCGCCCGAAACATTGACACTTACGCCCCATTCAATCCAGCTTACGGATATTATGACGGTGGATATGGCAATATGCCATACGGCGCACCTTATGGATATGGAAGAATGGGCATGGGCTATGGTGGAGCCGGAATGGGCGGATATGGCAGTATGCCATATGGATATAACTCAAACAACATCAACAGAATGCAAAATGTCGCATTTGCAAACACCGAAAATAACCCACCAAGACTTGAAAATTTTGAAGAAAAACAGGATGACGGAACTTTAAAGGAAGTTGAGAGTATTGATGAAAAAGAGAAAATTGTAAGCAATGAATTTGAAACTGAAACACAGAAAGAAACAAAAGATTGTCAAAACTGTGAACCAAGCGAAGCACACGCAACTCTCTCTTCGACAAAATTAAAGCCAGCAAGCGACATAAAAAGACATCACAATCCCCCAAAAGCACCAAAAAATTTTGATGAAGATGACGGAATTGTGATTGCATATTAGCATTCAAAAAAGAAAACAAATCATCAGATTAAAATCCAAAAAACAGAAAACTTCTGAAAATCAGAAGTTTTTTATCTTCGTCTTATTCCACCAAAATTGCTTCCGCCTTTATCCTTTCCCGAGCCACCATTTGAGCCAAGAGAAATGACAGAACCAAGTTTGCTAACACTCCTTATCGCACCTTGATGAATGACAATGGTTCTCAAAAAAGGGTTCATAAGCAAATTTGATATCACAACAACATCGCTCGCCATATTTTGATACAGGTTTTTGAAGACGTCAAAATCTTTTATCCATTTGTCTGACACACCCAAAACATATGCGTATGGCAGGATTTGATAGAAAACTTTCGGGTCTTCTTCAACAAGCATTTCAAGACGTTCCTTTTCAGCGACTTCAATAAAATTTTTCAATCCAATAATTTTTCCAAGTTTTTCTTCACCTGCTTTGTTGTAAATCTTAAATTTTTGTGATAAAAACGTCACAAAAAACATCATCACAATTTCAGCAAGAAGACAGCAAATTTGATATGGATCAGTCCAGTAGAACCAGCATAAAAGTCCGGCGCAAACAGCCAAAAAGACAAGAAACATGACCCATGAAATGATTTGTTGTTTTCTTGATTTGGCTTTGCGTCGATTGTCATAACTCAAAAGCATACACCACGACAACAACACATAAATCAAAGTCGATCCAGCTACAACCACTTCAACAACATAGGCAACATCCACAAAGTATTCCAATCTGAAATACATCGCCGTAAAAAAGAACAAAAGAGCAAACAGGCAGATATAGATTTGTCTTAACAAAATTGTTTTCTTATCAAAATATTTTTCCCCGATGTCCTTCTCGATTGAACGCAACGCTTTGGAAATAACATCATTTCCCGTCAATTTTTCAGGAACTTTTGACAAAGCAACTTCCGTTTCATTTCCAAAAATTTTTTGAAAGATATTTTTTTCATATTCCTTCATATCATTCGGAATTTCTTTCACAAGTTTTTTGAAAGTCTGTTTTTTCCCCTTTCCTTCAATGGAAATATAATCTTTTGACGCCCAATAAACAAAAAGTGCAGTCAAATCTTCGTTATCGACAATTCCATCAACAAGAAAACCAACTTCGCAAGGATTCAAATCCTTTGGGCATTCAAATTCAACGGTTGTAACGATTTCGTTTTTATCTCTGCACTTGAAAAAATGTATCAAAAATACGCCAAAAGCAACAATAAAGACAAGCATCAAAATGATGCACATCAAATCGAAGTTTTTCGCAATACTCCACATTATTTCGCTCAAAATGTATATTGCTGATACAATTGAGTCAAAAAATTCAACACAAATAACGATAAATACAGCTACAAAAGAAAGCAAAAAAACATTTTTCATTTTGTTACCTTAAAATTTTACTTTTGGAGCAACTCTTTCTTCTTTGTTTTCAATTTCAAACAATGTTTCTTTTTCAAAATGATAGTGTCTTGCAATCAAATTTGAAGGAAAATATTCAATTTTGTTGTTAAGCATTTTCACGCAACCATTATAATATTTTCTTGAATTTGCAATTTCAGATTCAATTTCTTTCAAAGAATTTTGCAAAGAAATGAAATTTTGATTTGATTGAAGTTCTGGATAGTTTTCAGTTACAGAAAACAATGTTTTGAGTGTTCCAGCAAGCATATTTTCACTTTTTGCCTTCTCTTCTGGTGAATTTGCAGACATACAAGAATATCTTGCCTGCATCACCTTTTCAAGTGTTTCACTTTCATGTTTTGCAAAGCCCTTCACAGTTTCAACAAAGTTTGGAATGAGATCATATCTCTTTTTCATGTAAACATCCATTGTTGAATATGCTTCTTTTGAGTTGTTGCGAAGTCTGATGAGTGTGTTATACACCCCAATCGCCCAAGCAACGATGACAACTGCCACCAAAACCAAGACAGCAAGCAAAACGATTAAAACAATTCCCCAAACTGGCATAAATAACCTCCCTATTTATGAGAAAAGTATATCATATGTATATATGAATTTGCAACCATTTTATGAAATTTTATTTACTTTTTTTGACAAATTTAAGCACCAAACGTGCAAGCAAAAACACAACAAACAATCCCAAGAACACGAAGAAATAATACAATATCACAATGTTTTCTTGGTCAAAGATTGTGCTTGCCGATTTGAAACTGATGATGACATCCTTGTCTTCGTCAATATCACTTATTGTGAAGGTGTTTCCATGCACTTCAATTTTCTTTCCATTGACGGACACAAAATCAAGGACATAGCCATCTTTTGCCAAAATTGTGAACTCTCTGCTTTCTCCATGCGCAATGTTTTGCAAACCAGAGCCAACCGGTGTGACTGTGCAAGCACCCGAAGCATTGACATATGAAAGGGTGATTGACCAATATGCCTGCTCAAACAGAACTTCCACACTTTGATTTGTTGTAATGTTGTTGATGTGATACACCCCATTTGAGTCAGCATTCAAAGTTTGACCGTCAAGCAAAACTGCAAGGATATAATATCCATCATCCGCTTCAACACAAAACTCAACTGACGAATTTCTGTTTGGACTTACTTCTTGAACGCTTGTGCCACCAACTTTGATTGTGCCATGGTCATGCGTGTCAAAAGCAATTGACAAGACGCTTTGTGCTTCAGTTTGAACAACAACAGAAAGTTCATCTTGATTAAATTTCAATGCAACTGGAATGTTTGTTGAATATGTTGTCCCGCCCAGAGAAACAGATGTGAGATTATATCCATTTGACGGAACAAATTCGAATGAATATGTGTGATTTTTGAACAAAAGTGTGCCGTTTTCAATTATATTTCCGTCAACCAAAACATCAAACTCGCCGTCCTCGAAATTTACAACATATGTTTCAGACTCATCCGCAACAACTTCCAAACTCATGGTGTTTGTTGTGAGAGTAGTTCCGAAAACATCAACAAAAGAAAGTGAAAGAGTGTATGTTCCTTCCGAAAGTCCAGACAAATTTAATGTTGCAGTCTTTTTAAATTCGTTTTGCCCCTGAACAATTGGCACAACTGTTCCGCCCGAAAAATTTGCGTTCACAGTGACACCATATCCGACAAAATCGACTGAAATCGACAATGCATCGCTTTTTCTGATGATTCTGTGACTTCCAATCTGCCCCGCTGAAAGAGTCAAATCAACAAATGTAACCTTGTTTGCAAGCGCAACATCTTCGACTTGTGTTCCTGCATATCCATACACAACAAGCGAATTATCAAGAGCAGTTTGTGAACCAAAAGTTGTTATATTTTTTCCAACAACAAGTCTTTTCAAAGCAGATGAAGAGAAAGCGTTTTCTCCAACTGATGTGGCATACAAGAGTTCAAAATCCTTCAAACCTGTGTATGCAAAAGCCAAATCGCCGACAGATGTAATCTTTCCGACTTGCACAACATTCAGATTTTTGCATCCATAAAACGCCTTATTCCCAATCGTCAAACCAGCGCTGGAACAATAAATTTCTTCAATTTTGGAATTTCCTTCAAAAGCAAGGTTTGAAAATTTTGTGATTGTGTTTGGCAAATAGAGTTTTTTGACTGGAGAACTTGAAAATGCACCCTTCTTGATGATTTTCACCCCCAAACTGTCCGGAACAACCAAAGTTGTGAGTTTTGTCCCAGTGTATGATTCCAAAACATGATCAGAATTTACGATATATTTTGAAAGAAAATCGGTGTTGTTGAAGTAATAACATTTCGAAACATCCATACTTCTTCTGATCAAAACAGTTTCACCGGCGCTTTGACCATAGACAAAAGCCGTCGCAGTCACCTTTGTGGTTTTTGAGAGTTTGATTGCTCCGGTATACTTTGTTCCGGTCAACTTATTGACGCTGGTTGCGTCTTCATCTGTTGTGTAATAAATCTGCATGTATTGATTTTCGGACAATGTGGTTTCATATGAAAGAGTCAACGAAAACTCGCTTTCATGATAAATTTCATCTTCGCTGAAATCAACTTCCCCTTCAATGACAGTTCCAATTTTTGCGATATTGATGAGTCCATAGCCATAATAGTCATTTCGGTCAAAATTTCCGAAAGTATAAATCCCGCCAGTGTAGAGAATGGATTTGTTTGCGTTATCCTGCAAAAGTTTGTTCAATTCAGCAGGTTCAAGATTGGAATAGGTTGGGTTTGAATACACCAACGCAACCGCCCCGGTAACATGCGGAGTTGCCATGGAAGTCCCAGTCAGGTATTCTGTTTCTTCATCCCCACCATAACCTTTGTCTTTGTCAATATAAGCACTTTTGATGGAAGTCCCAGGTGCAACAAAATCAACAGTTTCGCCATAGTTACTGTAACTGCTGTCAAAAATAAGTTGCGAACCATAAAACCCATATGTTCTTTCGGTGGCCGCTGAAACAACAATTGCTTCTTCCACATTTGCTGGCAAACAATCTGATGTATTTTTACTTTCGTTTCCCGCTGCCACAACTGAAACGATTTTGTTGTCGTTATATGCCTTTTTGATTACTGAACTTAAAGTTGAGGTCTTCAAAGCACTGACTTCGGATGAACCATAATCAATTCCAATGCTCATGTTCATAACTTTCAGGTCATATCCGGCACTTTTGAGAGTGGATTGGAGAGTGCAAACATATTCAATCGCTCTGACAATTGAATTGACAGAACCAGTTCCTTCCACGGTCAACACTTTCAAAGGCAGAATATAGACATTTGAAAGAGTTGCTTCTGCGATGATTCCGCTGACATGAGTTCCGTGACCGTTATAGTCTTCATAAAGATATTGCGTTTCGCTTTCGTCTGCATCATTGGTGTAATCCTTCGCGTATTGATGCAAAATGCGTCCTTGAAAAAGTTTGTGCTCAGTGTTAATTCCACTGTCAAGCACAACAACAACGACCTTGTTGAGTTTTTCAACAGAAGTGCTTTCAAGCAGAGTGCTTTGATATTCCCCATATCCAACATAATCAGCACCCCAAGAGTTAAATTGCGCCGAAGTTACCGCTTCGCTTTCAACATTTGCTTCAACTTTGATGTCAAAGTCATATGAAAGGCTGGTGACTTCCGGCAAATTGGAAAAATATTCAAACGCAAGTGCCGAACTTTCGCTGTCTTGATATTGAAAAACGCGATAGTCCTTATAAGAAGCGCTCATGATTGCACCACAATCGTCAACATCCTTGTCAGTCGTCAAAATGATACGGCAATATTCCTTCTCTTCACTTTCATCCGACTGCAAATCAATTGAAGATGTCTGATTTTCGTCAAGTTTCATCATTTCATAGATTGCGTCTTGAAAAGCATCAAAATCATCAAAAGAAGATGCCGAAACATGATATGTTGGAACAAAAAAGAGCATTACGGACAGGACAATCATTGCAATTGCCAAAATAACCCAAACGCTCATCTTCTGTTTTCTTAAACTTTTCATATGAGTAGTATAACACCAAATTCCAAAAAAATCAAGAAAACTATGTTTATTACAATAAATAATATTTATGTATTCTTAAAAAGAAGTTAAACTTATTTTTCAAATTTTTCCAAACAATTTTCACCCAACACAATTTCATTATAGGTCTTTTTCATGTATTTTTTGTTCAAAACCGCCTTTTCACCCAAGGTTACAAGGTCAGAAAAAACTTTGACAAAGAAATTACACATTCTTTCGTTGGTCTGACATCCACAATCATTTTGCTTCCAATATTCCAACACCATTTCAGGCTTAAAATCTTTTCCATGATAGCATTTTGTGGCTGAAATCTTGTCGCAAGCGCACTCAACGGCATATTTATATGGCATATTCACCTGAACTGCATTTTCGCGGTCATACCAATATTCAATGTGGTGTTTGTTTTTGCTTTTATGATGTATCCACGCCTTTGAAAAGCCGTTTTCCTTTCGACAATTGACAATTGGAGAGTGAATTCCGACAAAATATTTCACACCTTCGCCAAATTCAACCCAACTGAACTTTGACAAATCATGAACAAGTCCCCGCCACACAAGACCGCATTTTGCACAGTTCTTGAAAACTTCAAATCTGTGTTTTGTGACAAGTTTCAAGTGCCCCCAAAATTTGTTTTTCATCATTCCTCCATTATTTCAAAAGAAAAACACCAAAGCGAGTGGCTTTGGTGTCAATTTTTTTGGTGCGGGCGGTGGGACTTGAACCCACACTCTGTCGAAGAACACGCCCCTTAAACGTGCGCGTCTGCCATTCCGCCACACCCGCATATTGAAAAATCTTTCATATTATAAACCAAAAAAAATCATAAGTCAACAAATTTCACAGAAAATTTTTAAAACAGCAAAAAAATTTTAAAAACAAACAAATTTATCACAAATATTGTCACAAAAAAAGAAAAAAGCGATGATTTTGTCGCATTTTTCGTTGTTTTTATTGAAGTTTTGCAAGAAATTCTTTGTTTTTTGCAAGTTTTTCTTTTTCAGCATCAACGAGTGACTTTGGTGCTTTTGCAATAAATCCAGCGTTTGCAAGCATCTTTTCACTTCGCGCAATTTCAAATTTGAGTGCTTCAATTTGCTTTGCAACACGTTCTTTTTCTTGTGCTTCGTCAACAAGGTCACCCATAGGCAAGAAAATGTTGCAAATTGATGTTGAAATTTTTGCACATTTCTCCTGTGGCTCAGCCGAGATAAGTTGGATTTTGCTTCCGCCAGCAAGTTTGCAAATAATCTGCAAATTTTGCTCAATCAAAGCGTTGTCAGAGATTGGCAAAACATAAATTGCAACCTTTTTGTTGTCTGCAATTGAATATTCACTTCTTGTCGCACGAATTGTCTTGATGATGTTGATGATTCTTTCAAATTTTACATCTCTGAAAGCAAGTTTTTCATCAAATTTTGGATAATTTGAAATCATGATACTTTCGTCATGCTCTGGCAAGTTTCGATATATTTCTTCGGTCACAAAAGGGATGAATGGGTGGAATAGTTTGAGAATTGTCGTCAAAACATAAAGCAAAACATTTTGAGTCTTGTTTTTCTTCGCTTCATCCGTTCCATAAAGGTCAATTTTGCTGATTTCAATATACCAATCACAGAAAGTGCTTACAGTGAAATCAATCAAGTTTGCGGATGTCACGCCCAAGGCATATTTTTCAATGTTTTTGGTGGTTGATTTGATAAGTTTTTGCAATTCAGACAAAATCCACTTATCTTTTTCGTCAAGGTCAAAATTCCAAACAGTTTTGCCATTTTTTGTCGTCCAAAGCGGAGAAATTTTCATATTTTCTGTGTTTTGCAAAACAAATTTGCTTGCATTGTAGAGTTTGTTAATGAAAATTTTGCTTTCCTTTGCCTTGTCCTTACTGTATGAAATATCCATTCCCATTGCGGTTCCGTTTACGAGTGAAAGACGCAAACTGTCCGCACCATTTTCTTCAATAACTTCAATTGGGTCAATTCCGTTGCCAAGATTTTTTGACATCTTTCGCCCTTGAATGTCGCGAACAATTCCATTGATGACAACTTCTTTGAAAGGAAGTTGTTTTGTGAAGAACAGACCACTGAACACCATTCTGACAACCCAGAAAGTTATGATATCATACGCTGTGATGAGCACATCTGTTGGGTAGAAATATTTAAAATCTTCAGTTTTTTCAGGCCAACCCAAAGTTGAGAAAGGCCAAAGAGCACTGCTGAACCATGTGTCCAAAACATCCTTGTCTTGACTGATTTTGTGGCTTCCACATTTTGGGCAAACCAACAAATCTTCTTCGCACGCCGAAACATATCCACAATCATCGCAAGTGAAAACTGGAATTCTGTGCCCGAGCCAAAGTTGTCTTGAAATGCACCAATCTTGAATGTTGTTAAGCCAATTGAAATATTGTTTTTCATAGAGTTTTGGAACAAATTTCAATTCACCAGTCTTTACCGCTTCAATTGCAGGTTTTGCGAGTTCTTTCATCTTAACCCACCACTGCTCCGAAACGCGAGGTTCGGTCATTGTTCCACAGCGACAGCAACACCCAACCTTGTTTTTGTAGGTTTCAGTCTTGACCAAAACGCCCAATTTTTTGAGTTCTGCTTCAATCGGTTCTCTTGCTTCAATTCTGTCCATTCCGGCAAATTTTCCGGCATTTTCGTTGAGTTTTCCGTCATCATCAATCACAGTGATGATTGGCAAATTGTGACGAAGTCCCAAATCATAGTCATTCGGGTCGTGAGCAGGAGTGATTTTCACAGCACCAGTTCCAAATTCCATTTCGCAATAATCATCCGCAACAACAGGAATTGGTTTGTTCACAATTGGCAAAATAACATTTTTTCCAACGATATTTTTGTATCTCTTATCTTTTGGATTGACAGCAACAGCGGTGTCCCCAAACATTGTTTCAGGTCTTGTTGTTGCAACAACGATTTCGCCCGAGCCGTCTTCAAGTGGATATCTTATATGCCAAAGTTTTGTTGTTTGCTCCTTATATTCATTTTCAATGTCCGAAATTGAACTTTTGCAATGTGGACAATAATTTATCACTCTCTTTCCCTTATAAATATACCCCTTGTTGTAATATTCCACAAACGAGTGGCGAACGGCACGATTGAGATTTTCGTCCATAGTAAAAGCCTTGTGGCTCCAGTCACAACTTATTCCAAGTCTTTTGAGTTGGTTGCAAATTGTGTCACCATAAAGACGATACCACTCCCAACCGCGTTCAATAAACTTTTCTCTTCCAATTTCTTCTTTTTTAAGTCCTTCACTTTCAAGTGCAGCAACAACTTTTGCTTCAGTTGCAATTGCGGCATGGTCAGTTCCCGGTGTCCAAAGCACTTCAAAGCCCTGCATTCTTTTGAAACGAACAATAATGTCCTGAATTGTGTTGTTAAGTGCGTGTCCAACGTGAGCCTTTCCTGTTACGTTTGGTGGTGGCATGCAAATGCTGAATTTTTTCTTGTTTTTGTTTGGTTTTGCACAAAAATAGTTTTTCTCAAGCCAAGTTTGATATATTCTGTCTTCAAATTTTTCTGGTTGATAAGATTTTTCCATGATATCTCCTAATAATAAGAAGAATTATACAACATTTAAGGCAAAACCGCAAATCATTTGCATGTTTTTTCATACAATTTTTCTTTTTCTTAACCAAATCAAAGGTTTTTTCATACAATTTTTTGTAAGGAGGAAAAATGAAAATTTGGAAAAGAATAAGTTTGCTCGGCATGGCACTTTTGATGACCTTTTCTCTTGGATTTTTTGTGACTGGATGTAAGAAAAAGGACTATAACACAATCGAACTCAATGAAGTCACACACAGCATTTTCTATGCTCCACTCTATGTTGCAATCAACAATGGATATTTCAGAGATGAAGGATTGACCGTCAATTTGACAAATGGTGGCGGTTCAAATGTGTCAATGAGTGCACTTTTGACAAATTCAGCGGATATCATTCTTGCAGGGCCGGAAACGGTCGTATACACCCAACAAGAAGGTGCATCAGACAAACCAGTTGTGTTTGGGCAACTCACCCATTGTGACGGGTCGTTTATTGTTTCGAAGGAGGCAAATCCAAACTTCACACTTGCCGACCTTGTTGGCGAAACAATCATCGGCGGACGACAAGGCGGACTTCCAGCGATGACATTGCAATACATCATCCAAAACAACGGCTATCAAATTGGAACAGGTGCAGACAAAATCAATCTGCGCACAGATGTTGAATTCAATTTGACAGCAAGTGTTTGGAATGGTGATGCAAGCGTGAAATATTGCACACTTTTTGAGCCAACTGCGACAAATGTTGCAAATCAAAACAATGCTCATATTGTGGCAAGTTTGGGAGAACTTTCTGGAAGCATTCCATACACCTGTTTTGCGACAAAACAGAGTTATCTTCGCAATCACAAAGAGCAAGCAACAAAGTTTTTGAAGGCTGTCGCAAAGGGTTATGAATTTATCTCTTCAAACGATGCAGAAACAGTTGCAAACGCTCTCAAACCTTCGTTTGAAGGAAACACAATTGAAGAACTTGCCGTTGCAATCAGACAATATCTTGCAATCAACACATGGAGTGATGATATGGTCTTGACGGAAGAAAGTTTCAACAATCTCATGAATGTGATGATGGGAGCAAATGTCATTACAAGTGCTTCCGAGTATTCCAGCATTGTTGACAATTCTCTTGCCCGCGCAATAAAAAATTAACAGGCAAAAGTCACTCAAAAAAGTCAAAATCTGCCTGTTTCAGATGAATTTTTGCAATAAAAAAGTTTGCAAACCTGCAAACTTTTTTGTTTTTTAATAATACATGTTTTTGTAGGACTTCTTACTATATGAGCCACCACCCATACGTCCACCACCACGACGTTTCAAAACAACAATCAAAATGATGATAAGAGCAATCAAAAATGCTCCGCCGACACTTCCTGCCAAAATCCAAATCCAAGTGTTGTTTTTCACAATAATTTTTTCTGTTGAAACCTCAATATTGATGGCATCTTTTTTGTCATTATTCAAATTTGTCATATTCAAACTGAATTCATAACATATTTCGCCATCATTCATTTCTTGAGAGGATTTAAATGTGCAGAAATTCTTGGTTGTATCATCGGAAGAATAAGTTTGTAAATTTTCTACGAAACCTTCAGTGTCAAACGAATATTCTTCTCGAATGAAAATTTTAAGCGTAGTGTTGCCACTTGTTTTTTCAATTCCGACAGTTCCACCAGTAACTTCTTCGCTGTTTACCATGACATAAGAAACTCCATCGTCCAATTTGAATGTCACAGCACAAGCGTTGCTGATGTATTTTGCGTAAATTTCACAAGAATCAGTAATTTGCTTTCCAAAGGTAAATGTCAAAATGCGATCTTTTCCAATTTCGTTTCCATCGAGATACCAACCCGCAAATACATTTGTGACATCTGATTTTTTCTTTGTTTCAATTTGATATGTTTGACCATAAATCATTTTTGAAATAACAAGTGGTTTTTCAGATGTGGAATTTGTGCCAGCGTAAAAAACATATCCCGGCGTATTATTTTCCTGCAAAACATCATCATCATAAAGCACCGAAGATATTGTTGCGGAAAAAGTTTTGCTTGTTGTTGCAATTGAGTATGTCCCTTCTGTAAACAAACTTGTTGAGTGAATGGTGAGTTTCACGCCCGTAAGTTCTTCATCTTGATATACGGCAACAATGCTGTATGCGTCCACAATCTTATTGTCAGTCGAAGAAATTCGATATATCTGTTTCCCAGCGGAATCAATTGTTGTCACAATCTTTGCCTTTTCTTTCTTTTCGAGCAAAATTGAAGAAAGAGAATAATATTTGCTCAAATTTCCTTTTGATGAGTCTAATTTGTCAATTGAAGCAAATTCAAATTCAATTTCAACACTGTCACCATAGCGATATTTTTTTTCTTCACCAGTTTTTGCCAACATGATATCCGTACTTGATGATTTTTCCTCAAAATCTCCATAAAAACTCTGCAAATTGATTTGGCTTGATTTAAAATACCAAACAGTGTCAAAATCCCATTCTCCCAAGAAATTATGCCAGTTTTGTTTCCCAAACCAATCCTTGTCCATTTTTTCTTTGTCAGAAAGAGTGTAAGGAAGAATGTAGTCATGTAAATCTGAATCAAAATATGCATAACCACTTATTTCGCCAAAACGGTCAATTTTGTTGCTGTCTTTGTAACGAATGTATGCCAAATTGTTTGTGTTTGGAACAGGAGTCGCAATCATGCCAGCAACCTGTCCAACATAAAGGCTTGTGTCAGCGTCAGTGGAATTGTTTGTGATGTTGAAAGTGTTTTCCATTATCACATTAAACACACTGCTTCCGCTTTGACAGATTCTTCCCGCAACACCGCCGATGGAGATGTTTCCTACGAAGTTTTCAGAAAGAGTTGCTCCAAGTTCCTGGACAATCGATGCAAAATACACTTGTGAGTTGTCAAGAACTCCCGCAACACCACCAATGCGAGTGATGAAGTTGTAAAAGGCGGTGAATTTAAGCGACAATTTTGGTCTGCTGATGACATATGAAATTTCACTGTCTGACGCATTTCCCACAAGCCCACCAAAATTTGTGTTATGTTCAAATTTTGCGTCACTAAACAAACTGTTATTTGCTTCGTTAAACCCCGAACCAAATTTGACATCTCCAACCACTTGACAATATTTTATTTCGGTTGACTTTGCATTTGCAACAAGTGGCGAAACATTTGCTGAAACGCAACTTCCAATTGCAAATTTTGTTGTGCCAGAAATTGAGAGATTTGAGATTTTTGCGCCATTTGTCACACCAAACAGCCCAATATTTTGTGAAACATCTGTATTTGAAGAAAAATCAAAAGAAAGATTTGAAATTTTGTATCCTCTTCCGTCAAAAACACCGGCGAAAGGGTTTTCTTCTGTTCCAATCGTCTTTTGAAGGACAATTCCACTCATGTCAATGTCTGCCCCCAAAGAAATGGTGTCATTAACATTATCTTTGCCATATCCATTCATATATCCTTGAAGTTCAAGTCCGGTTGTCAATGTTCTACTAGTACTAGTTTCCGTATTGCCTTCCGCAAAAACAGAATTTGAAGGTGCTGGAAGACAAATCACTCCCCCAAAAACAAGGAGCAATAATGAAACAATAAACAAACTTTTTCTTATTTTTTCTTTCATATAGATAATTTACCACAAAATCCAACAAATTTCCAAACAGAATTAAAAATATTTTTTATATTTTAACTTTCTTGCCATTTTTTCTTTATCTTTTTGAATTTCAGTCAACACAAGTGACTCTTTTTTGACAGGTTTTGTCATCAAATAATATCGCATTTCATCCAACGAGTGGTCATCCTTTTTGATTGGAACGTCATCATTTCCCCACCAATAACTTTTGATTTCACGAATGAGATTGACACAATTTCGGAAAATAAAGAGCCTGCTTCTTCCGTCCGCCGTTTTGAGATAGGATTTCACCACCGAAATTCCAGAAAAAAGGTCTTTGTTGACCTTTGGATTCGTGATTATCCCGTTTTCATAAAAAAGCTGAACAACATCCTTTGAACTTGCCAAAGTTTTTTGTGTGGCAGCCGAATCAATGAGCGCGTGAAGATAACCCTGTCTGTCTGTTTTCCAATTGAGATTTTGAGCGATTTGTTTGATTTTTTCAGCATGATAAGAAACTGTTTGCTCCGCCTGATAGTGCTCTGCAACGACATACACATTCCCGTCATAATCCACCGCATAAAAATGGGCAGAAAGCGGATTGTGAAGCCCGGGGTCAATTGAAATTGCATCCTGCCAATCCTGTGGGATGACAAACGGGTCAATCACATGGATTTGTTCGTCAAATTCATTGTAAACCATCCCGCCATTTTGCATAAATTTTCCATATCTTCTGCTTTCAAGTTCATCTGCTGACAAACTTTTTGTCATCGCCTGAATTTCCTTCTTTGACAAAAAAGGATTGTCTGCCCATTCCATCATTTCGCACCAAACTTGGTCGTCGTCATTTTCGTTGAGATAGATTGTTCCATACACCCACGTCAAGCCTTTGAGTGGCGTCATTGTCCCAAAGATATCCCCACATTTGTCAAGCACACGCATCTTGCATTCGTTATAGATGTCTTGTGGCGGTTCTTCATCAAACCAGACATAATCAAGTGAAGCACCCTGAAATTTTTCACGCCCTTGGTCACAACTTTTAAATCCAATGCGACTTGTTCCGCCCGCCTGTGAGCGCACAAGGATGAAATCAATAATTCCATTTTCAGCCGAAGACTGTTCACCGCTGACCATAACGATTTTTTCAATATAAGATGCTGGAAGATATTGCAAGATTTTTCGTTGAGCAACATCTCTTTGCACCTGCCTTGAAAGACTGACAACCCAACCTTCTGTGACCTTGTTTTTGCGATATGGATGAAGCCCGCAAGCAAGATAGACCACTTCAACTGCCCCACATTCAGTTTTTCCGGAACGATTTCCGCCAAAAACCCAGCGATTTCGCTTTTTACACCTGTGAAAAGCCACCTGTTTTTTGTGGATTTTTCCTTTTTTGTTATAAAAATTCAATTTGTTTGAATTGTAGCGATTTTCAATTGTTTTTTCGATTTTCAATATTTTTTCAACCAATTTTTTATCCATAATTCCCCCGACAATACAAAAATACATAAAAAACACAACAAAGCGACAAAAATCTGCTCACAAATTGGTGCTTTGTTGTCTTAAACTTGTGACATGAAAAAATTAGTTTTGATTTTTATGTTTTTTTGTATTCCAACAACATTTTTCTTTCATTCTTCAAATTTGAAGGATTGTTCAGCCCTTGCAAACACTCTTTCTTCATCTCAAACAAACACCAAAGCAAGCGAAAATTACTACGCCAAAGTTCAATCCACTTCGGTTTTTCTTTGCTCCACGCCAAGTGAGAGCAGTGCCATGTTTGAAATTCCATATTCATATTTTGTTCGCGTTGAATATGGTGTTGACGATTTCTACAAGGTGTCGTTCAAAGACGTTTCCGGCTACGTCAAAAAGAGCAAGGTCACTCTCATGAATGGCACTCCAAAACAACCTTTTCCAAACGCAACATACAAAGTTTTTGTCGATTTCAACCTTTATGAAAGTCCAACACGCTCGTCAAATGTTGTCACAAACATAGGCACATCATCCACATTGACCTACTATGGAACAAAAGTTGGTGAACAAGTTTCAAGCACAAATTCAATGTGGTATTTTTCAAGTATTGTCACAAATGGCACAACACAATTCGGCTATGTTTTCTCTGGTGTGACAGACCTTCTCACAAGCATTTCAGTCAACAACGAAAATTTTGATGTTGTCAGTTCAGATGTCCTAAATTCCACCCAACAAACAGAATTTCACACACTCTCGACTGGGACAAAAATCATTTTGATAATTGCAATCAGTATTCCAAGTCTTTTGATATTATATTTTTTGATTAAGCCATCAAAAATCATGCAAGTCACAAAAAACAGAAAAGAAATCAAAAAGCAGGCAAAAATCAAACGACATGGTGACTATTTTGAGTTTGACGAAAGCCAACTTTAATCACATTGAAGCAGCCTTTTTGAGATTGATTTTTGAAATTA
>CAYOEW010000005.1:0-33409 GCA_964403245.1 uncultured Lachnospiraceae bacterium | reverse complement strand
TAATACGTTTGTTTTGTTTTTTGTGGTGTTTTTGAGAATAAAAAAACTGCGCTTTAGGCTCAGTTTTGTCACAAGTGCCAAAACGTATCGCTTTGGTGCTTGTTTTGTTATTTATAGCCATTTTATACGCCATTTAGCGTATAAAGTTAAGTTTTTTACAAAAAGTTTGAAATATTTTAAATTTTCTGAACTGTTTAAGAAAAGACGAATAACATTTTGAGTTGAAGAAAATTTTGTGCTATTATATGAAATATGGAGAGAGTTATGAGAATTGTAAGTGACCTGCTTTCAAGCAACGTTTTTGTTGTCGGCGATGAGAAGAGTTGTTTTGTCGTCGATGCGGGAGCAGGTGTCGAAAAGGTAAAAAATGTTGTTGGTGAGCGAAAGGTAGTGGCTGTTTTGTTGACGCATGGACATTATGACCATTGCACATATGTTTTGGACTATCTCAAAACTTTCGGTTGCAAGGCGTATGCGAGCGAGAATATAAGGGAGTATCTTCAAAATTCAAATTACAATTACAGTGACGGCGAATTCCAAATTGACGATTTTTCAAATTTTGTTTTTTTGTCTGGGAATGGCAAAATTCATCTGCAAAATTTTGACATTGAATACTTTGCTTTGGGTGGGCACAGCAAGAGTGATGTGTGCTTCAAGTTTGGTGACGAAATTTTTATTGGCGATCTCGTTTTGGGGAGAGATATCGGAAGAATTGATTTGTTTGGTGGAAATAAAGATGAACTATGCGAAAGTCTTGAATTTTTGATTGACTTGCCATACAAAATCATGCACTCTGGACATGGTGACGACAATTCAAAGGAAAGTCAAGACAAAGTGGCAAATCTTTGGTTGAAATTTTTGAGAAGATTAAACGGCTGAAATTAAATCAAAAAAAATAAAGACGATGATGTCTTTATTTTTTTATTCTTTTGTCTTGACCGGTTAACAAAATTGTGATTGATGTGCTTCTGTCCACAATTCTGGAATAAATTCGTTCATCATAGATTTCTCGAACATTGCTTAAATCAAGATTGCTTGTGATGATTGTTGGGAGTTTTCGCATTTTTCGTTCGTTGATGATGAGATACAAAAATTCAACTGTGATATTTTTGTAAATCGGCTCTGTGCCAAGGTCGTCAATAAACAAGACTTCGCAGTTGATGTATTTGTTTAATAAGTCGTCATTATGTGACCTTGAAAAGTCTTTAAAGTCTTGATTTAAAGCAAAAGATGTGACAATTTTGACAACTTTTCCGCTTTCAATAAGTTCATTTGCCATACATCTGATTAAAAATGTTTTTCCAACACCTGTCGGACCTGCGAGATAAACCAAATTTTTCTTAAAATCACTGTTGCACCATTTTTGCATAAGGGCGTAGGTTTCTTTAAGGTCACCGCATGTTTTCTTTGCATCTTCAAAATTTTCCAATTTTTGAAATCCGCTGTCAGATAACAAAATTTTTGAAATTTCTTTTTTAAGACACACGCACATTTGTCCGTTGACATAGCCGTCATCATGACAAGTTGGACAAGAATATTTTGGGGTTAAATTTGAAAATGTGTCGAGTTTTGCTTTGAGTTGGTTTTCTTTTTGTTTGTCAGGCCCTTTGCCTTCACTTTCACGGCGGGCATTTTCAATCATAAGGCGGGTGTATTGCTTTTGTAAATCTTGATATTCCGGATTTTCAAGATTTTTTTCGATGAGAAGATTATGTTCAAGTTCTGCCCTGTTTTTTCGTGAACGAACAATGTTTAGGGCTTTTTGAATGATTTGCTGTTTCATTTTACCCCCTTAAATCTCAATTTCTTCAATTGATTGGAAGAGAGAGTTCATTTCTTCTTTTGTGTAACTTCTTCCAGTTGAGAAATTTGACTTTTGTGAACCCGGAACGATAATGTCAAATGATTGTTTTGCGTCTTCAACAGTCCTGATGTTTTTGTCGTGGAAGGATGAAATTATGCTTGAAAGATATTGCATTGGTTGGTCCTTTCCAATTGCAAGGGTGCAGGCGTAAGTGATGACATCTTCAGGAATTTGCCAAGAAGTTGTCCAAACCTTAAACTTGTCGCGGTCAAACTGGTTGACATTGCGTGAAAGCCCAATATTTTCCAAAATTTCCTTGATTTTTCTGTCGGACGAGAGAACTTCGCCGAAATATTCGTCCAAACTTTTTTCGGTCAAAATGCCGAGTTTTTGGAATTTCAAAAGAACTTTGTTCATGCCTTCAAGGGTTCGGATGTTGCTTTTGAAGGAATAGTTTGCCACTTTTGAAAGCATAATTTCGTTGAATCCCATGTTAATCCAAGGGAAAACATAGTTGTCGACAACTGGTTCAATGTTTTCATAATAAAGTCCCAAACTTTTGCATATTTCTCTTGCGATTTGATTGAGTGCAGTTTTTTCTTCATCAAAATTTTTGATTTCTTCAATTGTGTAAAGTTTTTGAGCATAATATCTTGAAAGTTGGGTGTCAATCGCGTCAAAAACAAAATTTGATGTTTTCTTTTTGATTTTTTTTGCGACATAGTTGATGACTTGCTCATCAAAACCAAGTTCAACTGTCCATTTTTTGTATTGTTCATACTCTTCCAAACTGAAAGCGCGCTTCAACGAAAGAGTTTTCATCAATGTTTCCATTCCGCTTCTCAAAGTGTCAATTTCAAGGATTTTTTCTTTGACTTGCGCTTCTGTGGTGATTTTTTGACTTAACCAATTTTTTGCAACGGTGGTTATGTAATTATATCCAACATTTTCACCTTTGGCGCGGACACAATATGCAATTGTCAAAAGCAGAGCGCCTTTTTCCATGTGAAGTCGCTCGATTATGTCGTAATATTCACGATATTCATTCGGGGTGATCATGCGACCACGCAAAATTTCTTGGGCTTGGATGTTGAAGTTTGAGTATTTTTTCTCATTATATTTTTTTGTGTTGCTGATGACATCCGAAATCGGAAGGAAGCGAACTTCAAACGGCATCATGTTGATTTTTTGCACAAGCCCTTGCTCTTGCCAATATGTGAACGCTTGGTCAACTTCTTCTTCGGTCATGTGAAGCTCACTTGCGAAGCGCTCCAATGTGTTGTCTTGAGAGTTGCTGTCTTGACATTTATAAAGCCCATAAAGATACACTTTCACAGCCTGTGCGTCTGCGTATGGGAGATAGTTGTTGATGAAAATATTATCAACACTCGTATTGTTGTTTGCAATCATATCCACTGAAAATTTACAAAATGCCATGTTTCCCTCTCAATAAATCTGAAAATATCATATCACAAAAAGCATTTTTTGACAACTTTTTTGTGGGAATGTTTTGTTTGTTTGTCACATAAAATTCTTTATGAAAAAAATATCTTTGATTTTGTGTTTGATTTTTTGCCTACCTTTTCTGCTTTTTGGGTGCGAAAGTGCAAGCGAAAGCAAAAATTCCTATTCAATTGTGGCAAGTTTTGACGATGAAGAAAAATCTCTTGTCTGCAACGAAAAAATAATATACAACAATTCGTCTGACAATGCTCTTGACAAGGTGTGTTTCTTTGTGTATGCAAACGCATTCGCGCAAGGGCAAAAGCCGGTTGCAACAAGTTATGAAAACAAAGCATATCCAAATGGGAAAGACTATGGCGGTTTGGACTTGCATTCTGTTTTTGTGAACGGACAGGCGGGAGAGAGTTCGTTTTCTGAAAAGGGGAATATCCTTACAGTGACACTTTTTGACACGCTTTTTTCGGATGAAAGTGTGGAAATTGAACTGAATTTTACGGTTTTTCTTGCAAACATACATCACCGTTTGGGATATGGAGAAAACACCATCAATTTTGGGAATTTTTTCCCAATTGCGTGCGTGTATGATGACGGATTTGTGAAAAATGAGTTTGTGTCAAACGGTGACCCATTTTACAGTGAAGTTGCCGACTTTGAAGTTGAAATTTCCTATCCTCAAAAGTATGACATTGCCACAAGCGGAACATGTCAAACGACAGGTGATGGTTTGACAAAAACAACAACTTGTGTTGCAAAAAATGTGCGTGATTTTTGCTTTGTTTTATCCGAAAAATTTGAGAAAATTTCATGTGATGTTGATGGTGTTGAGATTGCATATTTTGGCTATGATGACACTGATGCACAACATTTTTTGGAAATTTCAGCCAAGGCTGTTCAAACTTTTTCCGAACTTTTTGGGAACTATCCATACAGAACTCTTTCAGTTGTCAAAACAAATTTCTGTTTTGGTGGAATGGAATATCCAAATCTTGTCTACATTTCTGACGATGTTGAGAGCGTGGAGATGTTTGATTATTGCATTGTGCATGAAATTGCACATCAGTGGTGGTATGGCATTGTGGGAAACAACGAATTTGAAGATGCTTGGCTTGATGAGGGGCTGACTGAATTTTCGACTGCATTGTTTTTTGAAAAAAACGCGCAATATGGGTTTGACTATGACACAATCATGCAAAACGCCCGTGATTCATATGTCAATTTTGTCAATATTTACACAAAAATCACAGGAGATTGTGACCAATCGATACAACGAAGTTTGGCGGAGTTTTCGACCGAACCGGAGTATGTCAATTGCACATACACGAAGGGAATGCTTTTGTTTGCGTCCCTTCGAGATTGTTTGGGGAAGAGAAAGTTTGAGAAGTGTTTGAAGCAATATTTCAAACAATATGAATTCAAAAATTCATCACCAGAATTGTTGATTGAAAGTTTCAGCAAGACTGCAAAAATCAACCTTCTGTCCTTCTTTTCATCTTGGCTGAACGGGACTGTTGTGATAAACTGAAAAAAAAGAATGACTTGGATGTCATTCTTTTGTGTATGGATTGTTGATTGTTGTTTGAATTGCTTTTGATTTTTTCTTGCCATCATAGGTGTTGTCAAAATCCTTGATTGCCTCTTCAAACATTTGGATGTAATAGTCCATGCTTCGTTCAACTTTGAACTTTTCTGCATGCTTTGCAACAATTTCCTTTTGCTTGATGCGCTCTTCTGGATGTTCAATCCACCAATCAATTTTGTCACGCAAGTCTTTGTAATTTCCATGTTTGAAAACACTCTTTTCATGCACAGCAAATTGTGGGGTTGCACTTTTTGGGCTGTCAGAAACAACAGGAACACATCCGCAAGAAATTGCTTCAATTGCAGTCATTCCTTCAACTTCAATGTCGGCAGGGTGGATGTAAAGGTCGGCAAAATTGTGAAGAGCAACAAGTTGTTCTCTTGAGAAAAAGGCAAAAATTGGGTAGTTTGGAAGTTTGCGAGCCATTTTCATGATATGTGATTTTGTTGGACCTTTTCCGCCAAAGATAAGTTGGATTTGGTCACGATATTTGCTTGAATTTACCGCCTTGATGATCAAATCATGACGTTTTTCGCGAGAAAATCTGCCCACAAAAGTGATGATGATTTTGTTTTTGAAAATTTCCGGCTTTTGAGTTGGGCAAAACTTGAATGCTTCGTCATATCCGTTTGAAATGATGTGAAGTTTTGCGTGGATGTTGTGTTTTTTGACCTGATTTGCAACCATAAGGGATGGGCAGTGGATGTGTTTGACATAACGATATGTGCTGTCATGAAAACTCTTCCAAAGCGCGCCATTGACGAGTTTTGATTTGTTCAAATAAATTGTTGAGGTGATGTTTTCTGGAACAATATGAAATCCAGCCGTGCATGGAATGTTCATTTCGCGACAAATTTCAATTGTTTTGTATTCAAGTTTGAATGGCATATAGATGTGAACGATGTCTGATCCTGCAATGCATTCTTTGATTGTTTTCACATCCGGCTTTGCAAGTTGAAAACCTTGGGAGTGAATGATTTTGTTGATTGGTTTTCCAAAATTTCTTTCTTTGAGAGCGTATGCTGTGTTGTGCTCTTCATCAACAGCAAGGACTCTGACTGTGTGTCCTCTTTTCACAAGTCCATTATAAAATCTTTGAGCGGAAACGCTTGTTCCGTGATTATTTTGATAAAACTGGTCAGTTACGAGTGTAATGATCATATTAAGTCTCCTTCTTTTTTTGTCGAAGGTATTATATCATGCATTGAAAAACTTTGTAAAGCAAATAGTTAAAAGTTTTTAAATATTTTTTTTGAATGTTAAAAATTCATTTTTTTGACAAAAAAAGCCACACTTTTTTGCATGCAAAAACTTATTGACAAAAATGGGAAATTATATTAAAATATGCAAGGTGAAAGATATGGAAAAAGAAAACAAATCATTGGTTTTTAACACAAGACAAGAGTGTGAAGCATTCTTGACAAAACTTTTTGGGGATGTGAGTAATGAAGATGACTACAACATCTTTTTGCACCAAATTTATGCTGTTTCATATGAAAGGGAAGACAGAAATTTGTCGCTTTCTGACCGCATTTCTGGAATTATGAAAAACGGGGTTTCTTCTTTCAGATATCCTTCAATCACTGAAACAACGCGTTTCGCTGGGGTGATAACAAAGGATGATTGCGTTGAAAAAACAAGGGTAAAGGATTTGATTGACTATTGCTACTATAACACTGATGACAAATATATTTGCATTTTGGCAATTCCAAAATATGTATATGTGAATGGCGAGAAAGTGGAATTTTCGTCCTTTCAAGATGTTGCTGGTTTCAGCGCAGGTGTTCCACAAGATTTGAGGGATGCTTATGCAAAGGTTGGGAAAACTGATATTTCTGCAAAGGGTGTGAAATACAGCCTTATGGATGCAATTTACAGTGATTGTGCAGACAAGCATCTTGTTTTGGGAATTCTGCATGTCAAAGAAAAAGAAAATCACTATGGCATTTTGCTTTCAAATGAACATTTGTTCAACAATCAGGATGAGAAACAGAAATATAATCACAATTCGGCAAACAAAATACAGCGTTTGTTTGAGCAATACAAAACAAATGATGTCGCAAAAGTGATTGCTGGGGAATGGGAGAAAGAAAAGTATTATTTGGACTGCAAAACGATGGAAGACATTGATTAAAAGTGGCAATTTGACATATCAAAAATCAATGTTGGGAGAGTCTTATGATGAATGAAAATATGAAGAAAAATTTGCGAGATTTCATTTGCGGTGAAAAAGATTTTGATGAATTTTCACAATCGGTTGATTTTGACGCGTTGTTGGATGAAATCCAAGACGAAATCAATCATCTAAACAAAGATGAATTAAACGATTTTTTTGACAAATTTTCACACCCGGTTTTTGAAGAATTGAATTTTTTCATGGAAGAACTTGTCAATGAGATTTTTGACAAAGTGAAGTTGTTGGAAAAATATCAAGTGGTGGTTCCGGATGAAATTTACAAAAACACAACACTTGAAAAGGTGATAACTGATGCAAGAAGTGAGATTGTCAGAAATCACATGAACATCAAAGATTATTTCAAAGAAAACATCATCAACAATTCTTTCAAGCAGGTTTATGGCAGGGATGTTTCATTCATCACACAGGATTTGGTTTTTGATTTTTTTGCAAAGATATATGACTCCTTGTTTGACAGAATTCAAAACAAAAATTTTGAATATAAGATAAGAAAATCTTTGATTATTGACACCGATTTGGACGAAATTCTGGTCGGAAGTGACCTTGAATTAGAAAAATTTGTGAATGACAAGATTTTTATTCCAACAAAACATTTGACGGAAGGATTGAATCCATCTTTGGAACAATATGGCAAAAGATTGGATGAAGTGAGAAAACTTGTAAAAGAACAACTTTCTGACAAGATTTAAAACTCTTTTAATGGAGATATTTGAAGGAGAAAAAATGTATTTGGATGATTTATTGCAAAAAAAGTGGAAGATTGATGCAAAAAACAGTGAAGGTTTGTTGTTTTGTCATATGCCAGAGATAAACGAACAAATTTATTTGCATAGGCTTTATAAAAAAATAGAAGAAAAAGAATTTGCAGAGTTTAAAAAATTGGTAAATTTTCAATTCATACCGGAATTAAGAGAGTTTTATAAACATTATAATGGTTGCAGGCTGTTTCATTCTTCAATAAACATTTTTGGGTTTAATCATGGAGATTCAATGCCAATGTCATTATTATTAAATAATATTAACATGCATATACAACTTGCAAACAACAATATAAAAAATGATGATATTGCGTATATAGGAAATGTAGGAGATTACTTGATTTATTATAGACAAAGTGAATTTTCAAATCCAAAGATATATTTGTCGAAGCATGGAGAATTAAAGATACACAAACAATTTTCTTTAATAGAAGAACTTTTGAAATATTATATAACAGCCTTAAGTGATGAGTATAATGAAAAGGGATACAGAAAACATCCTAGCACTGAAAAATGGTGTCGAAAATATCCAACTATTGCAAATCAGTTTAATGGAGATATTTGAAGGAGAAAAAATGTATTTAGATGATTTATTGCAAAAGAAGTGGAATACAATAAAGAAAGACAGTTCGGGAGTCTATTATGGACAGGTTAAGCATATTTCTGATACCGTGTATCTTAATGAACTTTGTAGCCCTATTGATAATCAATATTATGATAATTTTGAGAAGGCTTATAACATTAAATTATTGCCCGAGTTAAGAAAATTTTATAATTATTACAATGGTTGCAGGTTATTCCATTCTTCTATTGTTATATATGGTATTGGTGTAGGGGAATCTAAACCTATGGATTTTTTCATAAATGACCTTAATAAGCATAATGAAATTCCAAAAAATGAAATCACACAAGAAGAACTTGATGATGTTGTATTTTTTGGTGGTGTAGGAGATTATAATCTATATTATAAGCAGTCTGAATTAAATAATCCCAAAATATATCTTTCCCCAAATGGAAATATAACACCAAAACAACAATTTGGTTCTATTCAAGAACTTATGGGCTATTATATTAATGCTTTTAGTTATGAATACGATGAAAATGGGTATAAAAAACATCAAGGCAAAGAAAAGTGGATGAAGGGTGCTCCTATAATACAAAATAGTCTTAATGGAGATATTGATTGGGAAATCCCAACAGAAACATAAGAAGAAATCAAGTGCTTTTCAAAAAAAACTAAAAAAAAGAGTGTATGAAAATACACTCTTTCTTTTGGTGGGTTGCCGGGGGCTCGAACCCCGGACCCTTCGATTAAGAGTCGAATGCTCTACCAACTGAGCTAGCAACCCAAACGCCTTTTGTTGCACCAAAAAACTATGTGTATTATACAACACATTCGTTTTGTTGTCAATCAAAAAATGGCATTTTAACAAAAATTATTCGTCCGAAACCTTTTCGGTGTCAATTATGCCATAAAGTCTTTCAAAGTCGTTTATATATCTCTTTATCGCAGTTTCGATTTCTTTATTCTTGCTTCGACTGTTGTAAACTGCCGTATATTTCACTTTCTGGTGCAAAATTTCAGGCAATCGTAGGGTTATTCTTATTGTCTTCATAAACTTTACTCCTCACTTGAGTTGATATATTATATATCAAAATTCGACAAAAGTAAAAACGTTTTTGTGTAACAAATAATACAAAAAAACAGTATATATCTTTTGATATGGAAAATCTAAAAGTGATTAACTCTTCAAATCTTTTTTCAAACTTGGCCGTATTCTCGGGAGTAAAAATTTGCGCCATGGTGAAATCAAATGCATATGGTCATGGGCTTGCCCAAATTGTGAAACTTTCCGCGCCAAAAGTGGATATGTTTGGAGTTGTGAGCGTCAGTGAGGCGTTGGCAGTGCGAAAGGTTACTGACAAGCCAATTTTGATTTGTGGAAGAACATCTGATTTTCGAACATGCAAAAAGTTTGGATTTGATGTTATGATTGATGATGAAGAAAATTTGAAACTTTGCCACAGAGTCGCAGATGTGGGTATTCATCTCAAAATTGATTGTGGAATGAATCGTTTTGGCGTGAAAAGTCGCTTTTGTGCAAGGATAATCAATGACTATTTGGAAGAAAATCAAATTTGTTTGAAGTCGATTGCAACACATTTTTCGGATACTTCAAACAGAAGAAAGACTGTCAAACAATATCAAAATTTTTTGAAACTTCGCAACGAAATTTCGCAAAAAACTCAAATTTGCTTTGGCGGGAGTGGTGTGATTGACTATCCATTCAAATTTGACATTCTTCGCGTTGGGATTGGGATGTATGGATATGGGCGTAAGGGGCTTCTGCCTGTGATGAGCGTCAAGTCTTTTGTTTGCAAAACTTTTTATGCTCACAAAGGCAGTTTTGTCGGATATGCGAACGCTCACAAGGTCAAAAGAGATGGTTTTTATGCAATTGTGCCAGTTGGATATGGAGATGGGCTGAAACGAAATTTGAGCGGGAAATTTTGTGTCAAAATTCGAGGAGAAATGTTTCAAGCGGTCGGAAACATTTGTATGGACGCATTTTTTGTGAGAGTTAATGCGTCTGTGAAAGAGGGCGACACGGTTGAAATTTTGTGGGATGCAAATTTGCTTGCTGAAATTTCCAAAACAATTCCATATGAGATTTTGACAAGTTTTTCAAATTTGCGTGGAAAGACTTTGACAGAATAATTGTGTTTTTTCAGATTTTGTGCTATCATTTGTGCATGATAAGAATTGACGCAGGAAAATATAAGGGCAGACGCCTTCAAGAAAACAAGTTTGACCATGTTCGTCCAACAACAGACAAGGTCAGACAGGCGCTTTTTGTGAAATTGCAATTTTTTGTCCCAAACACAAGAGTGCTTGACCTTTTTTGTGGAACAGGGGCAATTGGAATTGAATCAATAAGTCGTGGTGCAAGTGAAGTGATTTTTGTTGACAAAGATTTTCGAAGCGTTCAGATGACAAAACAGAATTTGAAGAGTTTGGATATTGATGCAAAAGTGGTCAAGTGTGATGCACTGAAATTTTTGAGTTCTTGTGAAAAACAATTTGATTTGATTGTTCTTGACCCGCCATACAAAAGCGGATTATATGAAAAAGTTTTGCCAATAATTTTTGAAAAAAATCTTCTTTCAGATGAAGGGATCATCGTCTGTGAACATGACAAAATTGATGTTTTTGATTTTCAACCTTTTGTCATTTTTGATGAAAAAAGATATGGAAACACAATGTTGACATATTTGACAAAAAAATAAAAAACAATTTTCAAATCAATATTTTTTCTTGAAAATAAGAGAAAATATTTTTTTATTTTTTTTGCATTTTTTTCGAGAAAATTGATGTTTTTTTAATAAATAATTTAATTTTTTATATATTTACTTAATTTTTTTAACATTTTTTTGTTTGAATTTTTTCTTTGTTTTCACAAAATATGTGACATGGTGCATACAATTTCAATGAACACAAAAAGGAGAAATTTATGTGCGGAATTTGTGCAGGAATTGGTGAAAAAAATCAAATATATGAAGTCGTTGAAGGGCTTAAAAAATTGGAATATCGCGGATATGATTCAAGCGGAGTGGCATTTTTTCAAAACAAAAAATTTGGATTTGAAAAAAGTGTTGGGCAAATTAAAAATCTGATTCCGAAAGTTGAAAATCAAAAATCAAACATATGCATTGGGCATACGCGTTGGGCAACGCATGGGATTGTCAGCCTTGAAAATGCACACCCGCATTTTTCATCTGACAAAAAAGTTGCGCTGGTGCATAACGGAATTATTGAAAATTTTGAAGAACTCAAAAGTCAAATGCCTGATGTTATTTTCACTTCTCAAACTGACAGTGAAGTTTTGGTCAATTTGATTGCAAAGCAAAAAGGAGAGCCAATTGAAAAGGTGATTTCTGCTTGCAGAATGTGTAAAGGGAGTTTTGCGCTTGCAATTTTGTTTGAAGGAAAAGATGAGATTTTTGTTGCAAAAAGAAACAGCCCGCTTTATGTTGCAGTTGATGGAAAAAATTCTTGTGTGGCAAGTGACGTGTCAGTTTTTTCAGGAAATTTTAAAAATTTTTATTCTCTTGACGAAAATGAATTTGCGATTATAAATTCAAAAAATGCTGTTTTTTTCGATAAAAATGGCGAAAAAATCGATAAAAAACTTAATTTTTTGGAAAAAGAAGATTTTTATGAAGAGAATTTTCAAGAAAGCACATATATGCTCAAGGAAATCAAAGAACAAAAAATTGTCTTGATGAGAACATATTTTAACTTCATTTCACAGCAATTTCCACAGTTTTTGAGTGAGATTGGAAAATTTGAAAGTTTTCATTTTGTTGCGTGCGGAACAGCATATCACAGCACGCTTTTGGGGGCAGAGTTTTTGCAGGAATTTTGCAAAAAAGATTGCAGATGCAGTGTTGCAAGCGAGTTTAGATATGCAAGACAAAAAATTTCAAAAAGGTGTCTTTATGTCTTTGTCAGTCAAAGTGGAGAAACGGCTGACACAATTGCTTGTGCAAAACTTGTCAAAGAAAAAGGATGCAAAATTTTGTGCGTGACAAATGTCAGACATTGCTCGCTGAACAAAATTGCAGATTTCATTTTGCCAACGTATGCAGGAAAAGAAGTTGCAGTTGCATCCACAAAGGCATACACAGCGCAGGTGTTTACTCTTCTTCTTTTCGCACTTTCAATTTCAAAAAATGGAAAAAAATTGCAAGAAAATATCGAAAAAATTGCAAATTTTGTTAAAAATTTTGAAATTGGAGAGTTTGACAAAAACTTGTTAAATCAAATTGGAAGGTTTGAAAAAATTTTCTTTGTGGGAAGAGAACAGGACTATGTCACAAGTTTGGAAGGCGCTTTGAAATTGAAGGAAATTGCTTACATCAACTGCTTGGGAATTCCGGCAGGCGAACTTAAACATGGAACACTTGCTCTTGTTGACGACAAGACTCTTGTTGTTGCAATTTCAACTGTTGAAGCGCTCAAAGAAAAACTTTTGAGTAATATTGAAGAAATCAAGGCGCGTGGTGGAAAAGTGATGCTTTTATCAAATTTTCAACCAACAACAAATGTGGATTTTTTTGTGAAACTTCCAAGTTTTGATGAGTTTTTGATGCCGATTGTGTCAATTGTTCCGTTGCAACTTTTGGCACACGAGATGTGTTTAAGTTTGGGATATAATCCTGACAAACCACGAAATCTTGCAAAAAGTGTGACGGTGGAGTGAGAGAAATTAAATTTTTTAAATAAAAAAAATGAGCAAAAATGCTCATTTTTTCTTTGAATTTCAAATTTTAAAATCCTAAATTTCAGGATCAAATTTCTCAAAAATGATGTTGTCACAATATTTCACAACCTTCAAATATTCTTCCTTGCTTTGAACTGTCCATGCCAAAAGTGGAAGATTTTTGTATTTTTTGACAAATCTGTTTGGAAGGTTGTCAGCGTTGTATGAAATAAAATGCGGTTCGCTTATTTTTTTGTTGAAACGAAGGCGTTTGAGCAAAGATTTTTTGATCCAAGCCAATTTTTCTTTTTTGAAATATGAAGAAAGTTGACCACGAAGAATGTTTGGGGCGTGTTGTTTGAAATATTCAAGCGAAAATGGATTGAAGGACTGAACGGCATAATCACCTTGATAGTTTTTCAAAATGTCGATGACCGCTTGTTCGAGTTTTCCAATTTTGTATTGATTTTTGATTTCAATCAAGACTGGGACTTTCCCGTCAACAAGTGCCAAAACTTCTTGCAAAGTTGGGATTTTTTCCTTTGTTCCTTTGAGAGAAAGTGCTTTCAAATCTTCCTTTCTCAAATATTTCAAATATCCATCATTGCCAGTCATTCTTGCCAAACTTTCGTCATGAAAAACAACAACAGTGTTGTCAGACAACAGTTGGACGTCAAGTTCAATTGCATATCCTTTTTCGATTGCTTTTGCAAATGCTCCCAAAGAATTTTCTGGGAGAGTTTTTGTGTGATATCCTCTATGTGCGATTGGAGTTTCAACAATCCATGATTTGAATAAGTCCATATTTTTAACCTTTTATTTGGAAATTTGTGATTATTTTAGAACATTTTTTCTTTTTTGTCAAATGTTCAAATTTACTTTATGCATTATCTTGCGAATTTATAAGTGCCTTGATTGTGTTTAATCTTTCAACTGCATCTTTTTTGTTTTGAGCAAGAAGTTCTTCCGCTTCTTCACCTTTCAACTCTTTGATTGCACTGAAACGGCTTTCTCCGTTGAGATAGTCAGCATATTTTTCAAAGTCGCTTTTGCTGTCAATTGAAAGTTTGTTTTCCTTTGGATTATATCTCAAAAGTGACCAATATCCACACTCAACGGCTTTTTTCATTTCGTTGTTTGTGGTTGACATGTCAAATCCATGGCTGACACATGGGGAGTATGCAACAATCAAACTTGGGCCGTCAAAACTTTCCGCTTCTTTGAAGGCTTTGATACACTGATTCATGTTTGCTCCAAGGCTGACCTGGGCGACATAGCAATTTTTTGATGCGATTGCAAGCGCAACCAAGTCCTTCTTTTTGGTTTGTTTTCCGCTGTTTGCAAATTTGACCATTGCTCCGCGTGGTGTGGATTTTGAAGCCTGACCGCCGGTGTTGGAATATACTTCTGTGTCAAGCACCAAAATGTTGACGTTTTCCTTGCCATTCAAAACATGGTCAAGTCCGCCATATCCAATGTCGTATGCCCATCCGTCACCACCAATCAGCCACACGCTTTGCTCTTGTTTGGAAGTGTATTTGCTTCCAAGTTTGATGCCAAGCCCAAACTCTGCATTATCTTCAAAAAGTGAGTTTGCCCATGCTGGACCATGTCCATTTTCATCTTTAAGGAATGGGCAGGAAGGGTATGAACCGCCGTAAATTGAGGAGCATCCTGTTGCGTTTGCAATCAGCATTCTGTCGCCAAAAAGGGATGTTGCAAGTTTGACATATGGCGTTTCGCCACAGCCTGCACAAGCACCAGAAAAACCGAAATAGCAATCCTTGAATTGAAGTCCTTTTGGGATGTCGGTTGAGAAAGGAGTTGTTTTTTCTGTTTTAAGCGCTTTTGTGATGGCGTAGTTTTGTTTTTCAGTTTCCAAAATCTCATCTGCCATGACCATTTCAAGTGCTTTTTCTTTGGCTATGCACACATTTGCGCACACACCACAGCCGGTGCAATCTTCCGGACTGATTTGCAGGCGATAGTAATATCCATTCATTCCAAAAGCGGATGCAAATTCAATCTCTTCTGGTGTTTCGCCTTTGACAAGCACCGGGCGAATGGCGTTATGTGGACAAGAAATCACACACTGTCCGCACTGAATACAATTTTTCGGGAGCCATTTTGGAAGATGTCCCGCGATTGCACGTTTTTCAAATTCAGCAGTGCCTTGTGGAACAATTCCACGCTTGTCGAATACGGAAACGGGCAGGTTGTCGCCGTCCAATGCTTCAATTGGTTGCATGATCGTCTCAAAAAACTTGTCATTGATGTTTTTCTTTGAAAGTTGGATGTTTTTGAAAGTGAAATTTTCTGTGTCAACTCGTTCAATTTTTGATGGGGTTTCTTTTGAGGCATTAAGATTTTTCTCAACCACTTTTTGACCTTTTTTGGAGAAGGTTGAGATGATGTATTTTTCAATTTGCTCTTGTGCCAATTCAAAATCAATCAAATTTGAAATTTTGAACAAGGCAGTCTGCATAATCATGTTGATTTTGTTTCCAAGACCAACTTTTTCGGCAACTTTTTGAGCATTTATCACATAAAGTTGGGCATTTTTTTCTTGCAAAATACGTTTGTAGATATCCGGCAAAACTTTGTCGATTTCGTCAGCGGAGAATATGGAGTTAATCAAGACTTTTCCGCCATTTTTCAGCCCTTGCAGGCAGTTATATTTGTGAACAAACGAAAAGTTTGAAATCATGATTATGTCTGCTTGTTGGACGAGATATGTGCTTTTGATTGGCTCGTCACTCACGCGAAGATGTGAGCGGGTCAAACTTCCACTCTTTTTGCTGTCATATTCAAAATATCCTTGCACATATTTGTCAAGTTGGGTTCCCAAAATTTTGATTATGCTTTTGCTTGCCGAAACAGTCCCGTCTGAACCGAGCCCAAAGAGTTTCATTTGAAAGTTTTTGCTTGACAACACATCATCTTTGATTTCAAGGGAAGAATGGCAAACATCGTCGTTTATTCCGACTGTGAAATTGTCTTTTTTGGTTTTGAAATTCTCAACAATCGCTTGCACCATGGCAGGAGTGAATTCTTTCCCGCCAAGACCATAGCGACCGCCAAGGACTGTTATGTTGTCTTTTTTGCGAAGGGCAGTTGCAACATCCAAAAAGAGAGGTTCACGCGCGCCACACTCTTTTGTTCTGTCCAAAACGATGACGTTTTCCACGCTTTTTGGAAGAATTTCCAAGAGCTTTTGTTCGTCAAATGGGCGATATAGGTGAACATTCAAAAGTGCGGTGTCAGAGTTGTTTGAATTTTCAAGATATTCTTCAATTGTTTCGCAGGACGACCCCATGCTTATGATTACATTTTTTGGATTTTGATTTCCAATCAGTTGAAGGGCGTCATATTTTCTTCCAGTGATTTTTTCAAATTGTTGCAAGATTTCTGTCAAGGTTTGATGAACATTTTGATAGGCTTTTGAAGAAAGTTCTCGATTTTGGAAAAATACATCTGGATTTTGTGCTGTTCCTCTTTGATTTGGATTTTCGCTTGTCATTCTTGTTTTGCGAAAAGCGTCAATATCTTCAAGAGGAAGCATTTGTTTGATTTGTTCATCCGTCAAAATATCAATTTTTTGAATTTCATGTGAAGTACGAAATCCATCAAAAAAGTGGATGACTGGAAGTGAAGTTTTGTATGCCAAAATGTGAGCAACAAAGGCAAAATCATGGGCTTGCTGAACAGATGAAGATGAGAGCAAAATTGCTCCAGTTTGTCTTGTCGCCATGACGTCACTGTGATCACCAAAAATTGACAGAGCGTGTGTTGCGAGTGAACGGGCTGCAACATGCAAAACTCCCGGCAGGTGTTCGCCAGCAAGTTTGTATAAGTTTGGAATCATGAGAAGAAGCCCTTGACTTGAAGTGAAGGTTGTTGAAAGAGCACCAGATGAGAGCGCACCATGAAGAGTTCCGACAGCGCCACCTTCTGATTGCATTTCAATCAAAGTTGGGAGTTTTCCAAAAATATTTGCATGCCCGCTTGCAACTTCGCCGTCACAATATTCCGCCATTGGCGAAGAAGGGGTGATTGGATAAATTGGAATAACTTCTGAAAGTTTGTATGCCACCATTGCGGCAGCGGTGTTTCCGTCAACAACTTTTTTCATAATATCTCCTGTTTGAATAAGTTTAATTGTTTTGCAAATTTTAGTCAAATTTATTTTTGATTTTGTTTGTCTTTGTCGGCAAAATTTTGTAGAATAGGAATATGAAAACATTGAAATTTACAATTGAATATAATGGTGCTGGCTTTTTTGGTTGGCAAAAACAGAGCGGAAAGCGAACAGTTCAAGGAGTTTTGGAAGACACTTTCAAGAAACTTACTGGCGAGGATGTTGCTTTTGAGGGGAGCGGTCGAACTGACCGTGGTGTGCATGCTTTGGGACAGGTTGCAAGTGTGAAAACAAACACTCTCATTCCAATCAAAAATTTGAAGGGAGCGTTTAACAATCTTTTGCCGGAAGATGTGCAAATCAAAAGGGTGGAAAGGGCAAATGATGATTTTCACGCACGCTTTTGCGCAAAAAGGAAGACATATGCATATTATGTGCAGGTTGGCGGGCAAAAATCTGCCATAAAACATGACACACTTGCATTTTATCCATATGAAAATGTTGACTTGGAACAAATGCGTGAAACTGCAAAGATGCTTGTCGGAAAACACAATTTTCATGCATTTTGTTCAAGTGACACAAATGTGACAAATTTTGAAAGAGAAATTTTTGATTTTTCAGTCACAAAACGTGGAAGAATTTTCAGGTTTGAAGTGTGTGGAAACGGATTTTTGTATAATATGGTGCGAATTTTGGTGGGGACGCTTCTTGAAAATGGACGCGGAAAAATCAGTCGTCAAAACATTGAAAAAGCCCTTGTCACAGGGGAGAGAAGTTTGACGGGAACAACAATGAGCCCATGTGGATTGTTTTTGAAAGAAGTCAGGTATGAATAAAAAAAAGACATCGAATTGATGTCTTTTTTATTAAATTTTGTCGAGAGTTTGATATTGCAAAATGAGATAAAGCGTTGAGTCTTGCGCAATTTTGAATCCGAAAATAATGTCATATTTTCCGTCTGAATAGTTGACTTTGTAGGAATAATTTGGTGTTGTCACAGTGTCTGTGCTTGTTGCGTGTTTGATTTCCGCTCTCAAATTCAGATTGATGTTTTTGCCGTCTTTGACAATTTGCGTGTTTGCGAGAATATATCGAGATGTGTCTGGTGAAAGTTCAAGCACTTGATTTACTTCTGATGCAACATTCACTGCAACATTGTTATATGTCGTTTCGCCTTCGTCCTTGGTGTTGTATGAGTTTGTCAAAAGGGTGGAACTTATTCCTTGGGAAACTGAAAGCATTGTGTTTGAATAAGGATTTTGTCCGTTGTATGAGTCGCTGTCTTCTTCTGGGGTTGTGGTTAATCGCCAAGAAGTGAGTTTTGTGTAAAGAAGTTTGTTTTCTTTGAACACAGCGGTGTATTTTCCTTGTGTTGATTTGTTCATGACAAATGTGAGTGTGCTTGTTTGTTTGCCTTCATCTGTTGTGATTGTGTAGGTTTCATCGTTTGAAAGTTCAAGTGAGTTTTGATATACCCAAGCGAGAACACTGCTGTTTTTTGCCGTAAGAGTGGTGGCTGTCAGGGTGACAGTGTCGCCTTCTTTGTATGATCCAGCACCAGTCACCAAACCTGCTTCTGCCCAACTTGAAAAAGCAGTGACTGAAAAATAGTTTGCTTCGTCACAGCCAAACAGAGCAAAAATTGGAATTATGAGAACACTTAAAAGCATAAATGCGAATTTCTTTTTCATATCTTATATTATTCCCTTTATGGCCTAATTATCTTAAATTTTTCAGCAAAAGTCAAATAAATAAGCAAAATTTTGATATTTTTAAACAGGTTGCATACAATATGAAATGTGAAGAAATTTTGATTTGTCCTCAAAATTGTGTTTTCATGACACTTTTGCAAAAGAAAAATTGATTGATATGTTGTTTCAAGGAGTTTTTTATGTGGGAACTTTCAATTTCCGTAAATCACAAAGATTTGGATGTTGCAAAATTTGTTTATCAGACTTTGAAATCTCAAAGCGAATGTTTTGAGGCGATTGTCACTTGTTTTGAAGAATTTGAAGATATTGTCATCATGTTTGCGTGTCCTGTTGAACAACGCGAAAAGGCACAAACGCAAATTGAAAGATGTATCATCAAAATCATTTCAAATTTCTATAAAGAAAAATATCTTTCTGAAAACCTTCGACTTCCGTTACACGAAAACATCAGCATGATGGCGTTCAAGAAGGCGCTTATCAATTTTGACAAAGAAACAGATTTCTATCTCATCAGCAAAAATCTGAATTTGGACAAGAATTTGCATATTGACACTTTTTATTATTTCAAACTCAAAACATTGCGCGACAAATGGGCGGAACTTGTTTCTCTTGCAAACGAAAACAGTGACTATCTTGTGACAAATGACGCGTTTTTTGACCTTTTGAGATTTTTGATTGACAATTTGGAAATTGGGGAAGATGAAATCAGTGTTTTTGAAGATGAAAATGGATATTTCATCAAAGCCCAAAATGAAGAATATAAAAGTCTTTCGCAAGAAGGTCTTGTGACATCGCTCATTGAACTTTGCCCAAAGAAAATCAATCTGTTTTGCAACACTGAAAATCAGGCAACAAACTTTTTGTCAAAAATTTTTGAAGAAAGGGTGAATGTTTGTTGTCAAAAAAGTTGTCTTGAAAAATTTGAAAATTTCTCATATTTGAAATAAAAAAAGAAGACTTTTATTTGTCTTCTTTTTTGTTTGTCTTTTTTGAAGTTCCGCTCTTTTTTGTTTGTGCAGTTTCAACTTTCACTTCTTCAACTTTTTCAGGCGCAGGTGTTTTGCTTTTTGATTTTTTTGCTTGTTTTTTTGCTTCCGCTTCCTGCAAAGCACGTTGTTCTGCTTCGGCTTTTGCTTCTGCCTCTTTTTTGAGTTGTTCATCACTTTTGAACACTGTGTAGATTGCATAAGCATCAACGCTCAAATAACTTTTGTTTGTTTCGCCAGTTTCAAGCACAACAACCTTTTTTGTGTCATCAAATTTGAGTGCAACGATTGTTCCATAGACACCACTTGTGGTCAGAACCTTGTCGCCAACTTTGAGTGAGTTTGTTTGCTCTTGAACCTTTTGAGTTTCTCGTTTGTTTCTCGCATTCATCATGATTGGCATTGCAATCAAGAGAAGGCAGACAACACCAATCAAAATGTAATACAAAACATTTCCATTTGAGTTGCCATTTGAAGTTTCTTCAAGTAACATACTGATCATCTTTTTTTCTCCTTTTCAAGCAACTTTTTGTTTATTTGAAATAAAATCCCATGACAAGAATGATGAATATTGCTGCGAATGGAATTATAAGTTCATTTATTCCCATAAAAATTACTCCTTTTCATCTTACCATAAAAGGATAACATATTCAAAGCGATTTTTCAAGATTAAAGTCGAAAAATCAGATTTTTTTTGTTTTTATCTCTTCTTCAAGTCTTTGTGTGAAGTCGCAAAGGTTAAGTCCGCTCTTGTTTTCAAAACCGCGTCCACGAATTGAGATTGTGTTGTTTTTCTCTTCTTCGTCACCAACGATGATGAGATATGGAATTTTCATTGAAAGTGCTTCTCTGATTTTGTATCCAACTTTTTCGTTTCTGTCATCAACTTCAACGCGAATGTTGTGATTTGAAAGTTCATCGGCAATTTTTTGAGCATATTCTCCATTTCTTTCAGTCAATGTCAAGACCTTCACTTGAACTGGGGCAAGCCAAAGTGGGAATGCGCCAGCAAAATGTTCAATCAAAATTCCAAAGAATCTTTCAAAAGAGCCATAAACCACGCGGTGAATCATGATTGGGCGGTGTTTTTCGCCATCTTCACCGGTGTATTCAAGGTCGAAACGTTGTGGAAGTTGGAAGTCAAGTTGGATTGTTCCGCATTGCCATGTTCTTCCGATTGCGTCTGTCAAGTGGAAGTCGATTTTTGGGCCATAGAATGCGCCATCGCCTTCGTTGATGACATAGTCAAGTCCCAAATCGTCAAGTGCATCTTTGAGTGCGTTTGTTGCCATATTCCAATCTTCATCACTTCCAATGCTGTTGTCTGGGCGGGTGGAGAGTTCAACATGATATGGGAAGTTGAATGTTTTGTAAACTTCGTCAATAAGTGCAACAACATTCTTGATTTCTCCTCTGATTTGTTGTGGTGTCATGAAAATGTGTGCGTCATCTTGTGTGAAGCATCTTACTCTCATAAGTCCACCAAGTTCTCCAGATTTTTCATGGCGGTGAACAAGTCCAAGTTCTCCCAAACGAAGTGGAAGGTCACGATATGAGTGTGGGCTGTTTTTGTAAACCAAAACTCCACCTGGGCAGTTCATAGGTTTGATTGCAAAATCAACATCATCAATTTTTGTTGTATACATGTTTTCTTTATAGTGGTCCCAATGTCCAGATGTTTCCCAAAGGTGACGGGAGAGCATCATTGGAGTTGCAATTTCTTGATATCCGGCTTTGCGGTGAAGTTCGTGCCAATAGTCAATCAACAAATTCTTGACAACCATTCCGTTTGGAAGATAGAATGGAAAACCTGGGCCTTCTGGTGAAAGCATGAAAAGTTTGAGTTCCTTTCCAAGTTTGCGATTGTCACGTTTTTTTGCTTCTTCAAGCATGTTGATGTGTTCTGCAAGTTGTTTTTTGTCCGCAAAGGCATATACATAAACACGTTGAAGCATCTTATTTTTCTCGTTTCCACGCCAATATGCACCATTTACAGAGTGGATTTTGAAAGCATAGTTTTGCAAGTTTCTGCAACTCTCAACGTGAGGTCCACTGCACAAATCAAAGAAGTCATCTCCGGTGTAATAGACTGAAATTGTTGCATCTTCTGGAAGTTCGTTGATGATTTCAGTTTTATATTCATTTCCAGCAAAAAGTTTGAGCGCTTCCGCTCTTGAAATTTCTTTTCTTGTGAAATTTTCACCCTTTGAGATGATTTCTTTCATCTTCTTTTCAATTGCATCAAAGTGGTCTGGGGTGAGTTGTTCGTCAAGGTCGACATCATAGTAAAAGCCGTCATCAATCGCAGGACCAATCGTGAGTTTTGTGCTTGGGTAAAGTTCTGTGAGTGCTTTTGCCAAAATGTGCGCAAGGCTGTGTCTTGCCATATGCAATTTTTCGTTTTTTTCTTTCTTTTCCATGTTAAACTCCTTATTTTTCCCTGTTTGGAAACAAAAAAATCGTCCAAACAAGATATTCTCGTTAAGGACGATTTGTAAACCGCGGTTCCACCTTAATTGCACAAAAATTGTGCCTCTCTTTGAATGTGTTTGTCACAAAATTGTGGAAAGTGGTTTCGTTTTTTGAATTTGCCAAGGTTTTTCACCAAACAACCCTTCTCTGTGCGCAAAGACTTCAAAAACTACTTGTCTTTCAAAACACTTGCAATCATTTTACATCCAAAAAAAAATGATGTCAAGGAAATTTTCAATTTTTTTGTTGTTATTTCACATATTTTCACTTTTTTAATTTTTGGGCGCAATGAAAAACGAATATTTTGCACACAAATTGCTTTTGTTCTAAACTTGACGCGCGCGTGCATACATTTTATTATGTTTTGCGTTTAAACCGCAGTTTTGGAGGCAATAATGAAATTGAAAGCATCAAACAATGGATTGTTGAGTGTTTTGAAGGGAGTTTTGGTTGGACTTTGCGCGTCTATGCTGGGGATTTTGCTCTTTGCGTTTGTCCTTCGCTTCACAAATGTTTCCGACAAAATCATCTCTCCTGTCAATCAGGTGATTAAGGGCGTTTCAATCTTTTTGGGCGTGTTTATTGCACTCAAAAAGCACAAGAAAAGTGGTCTTTTGAATGGCTTGTTGATTGGTTTTTTGTTTACAATTGTTGCTTTTTTGGTGTTCTCTCTTCTTGACGGGGCGTTCTGTTTTGACCGAACTTTTCTTAATGACATCGTTTTTGGGAGTATAATTGGTGGAATTTGTGGCATCATTTGTGTTAATTTGAAAAAAAATTAGACTTTTGGTTGACAACCGCCCCGAAATGCTTTATAATCAACAAGTATTTAGGCTTACTATGCTTTAAGGGGTAATAAATGGCTAAAAATAGGGTAAAAAAGAACTCCATAATAAACTTTATTGCAATTGTCATTGTGACAATCATTGGAATTGTTCTTTCAGTATGCAGTTTTGATATTCCATTCACAAACTACACATATAATGGTTTTGCAAATTCAATCTCGCTTGGTCTTGACCTTGCGGGCGGTATTTCTGTTGTCTATGACTGTTCACTTGCAAAGGACAGCAACACACAAAATCTTGACAGTGCAATTGAAGCGACAAAAACAAGATTGGAAAGTGTCATCACAGCGGAATATTCTGAAGCAACTGTCATCAGACAAGGCTCAACAAAAATCAGAATTGAAGTTCCTTCTGTGACAGACAGCGACAAGATTTTTGAACTTATCGGAGAACCAACTCCACTTTATATGACCTTGGAAAAAGGTGTGTTTAATGAAGATGAAAGCATTCGCGGAACAGACATTGAAGACGTTCAAGTTTCATATCAAAAAAGTTCAAGTTCTTCTTCATATCAATATGGTGTTTCAATCAAATTCACTTCCGAAGGTGGCACAAAGTTTGCAAATTTGACTGGTAATGCTGCAAATGGAAGCAAAAAAATTTATATCTATCTTGGCGAAGTAAGTGATGATGTAACTCCTCTTGAACTCACTTGCGAAAGCAAAATCACAGGTGGACAAACATTCATTTCTTCAGATGACTTTGAAACGTATGACGATGCAAAGGCATATGCACTTCAAATCATGAGTGGAACATTCAATGTTTCGCTTGAACTTTTGGAAAGTTCGGTAATCTCCGCAACTTTGGGCACGCAGGCTCTCAAACTTGCCATCATCGGCGGGGGAATTGGTCTTATTCTCATCATGCTCATTATGTGGTGGAGATATGGCGATTTCGGTCTTTTGGCTTCGTTTGCTCTTGTCATCTACATCGTTTTGATGCTCTTCTTCTTGCAGGCGATCTCGTTTGTTCAACTCACTTTGCCTGGTCTTGCCGGAATCATTTTGAGTATCGGTATGGCAGTTGACGGAACAGTCATCATTTTTGAAAGATTCAGAGAAGAATATCGCTCTGGAAAGAAAATTCCACTTTCAGTGAAATCTGGATTCAAACGTGCATTTTGGCCTATCTTTGACAGTAACATCACAACAATTTTGACTGCAATTGTGCTTTACATCCTTGGAACTGCTTCAATTCAGGGCTTTGCAATCACACTTCTCATCGGAATTGTGCTTTCAATGTTCATGAACCTTGTCATTTTGAGATTTTTGGTTAAGTGGTATCTTCCACTCAACAGCACAAAGCCAAAGAAACTTCATTTGCCAAAGCAAACAAGAAAGTTCAGTGAAAGTCAAACAATCTCCGTAGGAGGTCAAGCAAATGAATAAGAAAAACAAAAAAAGATTTTCAATTGACGAAAAACTTGAAAACTCAACATTTAATTTTTGCAAAAATCTCAAGTGGTTCTTGATTGCTCCAATCGTCATCTGTCTTATTGGTGTTGTGCTTTTGTGCACAATTGGTTTTAACCTTGGAATTGACTTTACAGGCGGTTCAAACATGACTGTTTTTGTCGACAAGGATGGAATGTATGGCACACAATATGACCTTTCAAAAGACAGAAGCAAAATCGAACAAACAATTCAAGAAGTTTTGAAAAATCATGGACTTTCAATCAACACTCTTCAAGACACAACAATTAATGTTGCTGACCTTTCAATTGAAGGTGGGAGCGCAGTGATTGTGAAATATCAAAACGACAACTCTCTTGAATCGGCAGAAATTGAAAAAGTAAACGAAGAAATCAGACTTGAACTTCTCAAAGCATTTGGTTATGTTGGGGAAGATGTCACAGATTTGACAAACGAAGAAAATGCTGACCTTGTCACAAACGGCGGGATGACAACAGCAAGTGCAAGTGCGGAACTTATGATGAAATCGTTCATCGCACTCTTGGTGGCAGTTGTTTTGATTTTGGTCTATGTTGCTTTCAGATTTGAATTTACAAGTGGACTTGCAGCAATTCTTGCTCTTTTCCACGACATTTTGGTTACATCATCAATCGTGCTTATTTGCAGAATTCAAATCAATGTTGCTTTCATCGCAGCACTCATCACAATTTTGGGATATTCAATCAACAACACAATCATCATTTTTGACAGAATGAGAGACAGTTTGAAAGTTGCTCGCAACGCAAATCAAAAAGTTGACAACAATCAAATCGCAAATGTTGCTGTCAGAGAAACAATGATGCGTTCAATCTTGACAACTTTGACAACTTTTGTCATGATTTTCATGGTCACAGTCATTGGTGTTGCTGACATCAGAGAATTTGCATTCCCAATCATGATTGGAATTGTTGCAGGATTCTATTCTTCTTGTTTCTTGACTCCGGGACTTTGGGCAATTGCTTACAAGCCAAAAAAGAAGAAAAAAGCGGTTGAGAGAAAAACAGAAACACAAACTGAAGTTGAAATCGTTGAAGAATAAAAAACAGGCACTTGCCTGTTTTTTTGTTGAAGAAGTTGTTCAATTGTTTTGATTGCTTTGAATGTTTTGTGTTTTTAAGTAAATTTCGGCAAGAAATCGTGAAATTGTTGCTTCTTTCGTTTGATTTTTCGGGAGAATTTTTGATATAATTTTTATGTTTAGATTTTGAAGGAGTTGTATGTTAAATTCAAAGAGCAAACAATCAAAAAAACTTTTCAAACATGCCAGTCTTGTTGATTTACAAACCGGCGATGTCAGAAATGTTGACATTGTGGTTGATGGACAAAAAATCGCCGAAATTGTGGATGAAAAGATGGGCTTTGACGGGGAAGTTTTTGATGTTGGTGGAAACTTTTTGTTGCCTGCGTTTGCAAATGCATATTCTGACTGCGTGGGGGCAATTGAGAAGCATTACGGACTTGAACTTGTTGGAAAAACAAGTGAGAAACTTTATGGGTTTTGGCGTTCAAAAAATCTGCTTTCAGGAATTGCGTTTTTGAGAGACAGAAATGTGGAAACAAACTCAATTTTTCTTGAAAATTTGCAAGATTTGAGCGAAAAACAATTGGATGAAATTTCAATTCAAGCACACAAGAAAAACATTCCACTTTTCATAAATGTTGGAAGAACACTGGAAGAACTTGGGAGCATTGACAAAATTCACCACAAACCCGTTTCGCAAGTTTTGGAAGATTTTGGATTATTGGAAGACAATCCGACAATTGTTGGGGCAAATTGCTTGGAAAAAGATGAACTTCAACTTCTGAAAAACTATGACTGCAAAATCATCACCACACCTTTTGATGACGCGCGTCTCGGAAGGCGACCTCTCAACATGATTATGCTCAAAAACTTGGGTTTTGAGGTTGAAATCGGAAGTGGTGAGAGCACTGAAATTGACTTTTTTGCCTATGTGCGACAAATTCTCATGAACAACTATGGACTTTTTGAAAACAACAAAATTCTTTGCGAACAGGAAGTTTTGCAGATGGCTGTCGGGGGAAATTTGCGACTGGAAGTTGGAATGCAAGCAAACTTTATGGTTGTTGAAAAGTCCCCAACATTCTATGACGACATCTTCAAAACACTCGTTTGGGAAAAAGGAAAAAGAGATGTGCTTTTGTGCGTGGGGCAGGGAGAAATTCTCTGTGACCGCGGAAAAATAAATCAAAAGAGCATTGATGAAGAAAAAATCATGCTTAAAAACATTACAAGGAGAACAAAAAATGACAATTGAAGAAAGACTTTCAAGTGAATTCGGACTTCGTTCGGATTACACAACAAACATCATCACACTTATTGACGAAGGAAACACAATTCCGTTCATCGCGAGATATCGCAAGGAAATGCATGGTTCGTGTGATGACCAAGTTTTGAGAAATTTTGCGGACAGATTGAAATATCTTCGCAATTTGGATGAAGAGAAGGCAAAAGTTGAGAAGGTCATCACGGAACAAGGAAAGTGGACGGACGAATTGGCAAAAGCGCTTGCTGATGCAATGACTTTGACCGAAGTTGAAGATATATATCGTCCATACAAGCCAAAGCGTAAGACAAGAGCATCTGTTGCGATTGCAAAAGGGCTTGAACCACTTGCAGACATTTTGCAAGCACAGTCAAAGCAATATGTTGTGCTTGAAGAAGCAGAAAAATTCATAACAGAAGAAGTTCCGACTGTTGCGGACGCAATTGCTGGCGCAAAAGACATTATTGCTGAAAGAATTTCTGACAGCGCTGAACTTCGTAAGGAACTTCGTGAAATCATCGCAAACAAAGCATTCATCACCTGCACTTTGCTTGAAAATGAAAACAACTTGACATATGAAACATATGCCGACTTCAAGCAGGAAGTCAAAAATTTGCCAAGCCACAGAATTTTGGCGATTAACCGTGGCGAAAACGAAAAATGTTTGAAAGTAAGCATTGTGATTGACGAAAAGTTGACAATTCCAACAATTGAAAAACATTTCAAGAAGGATAATCCTGACACAGATGAAATTATTTCTGAAACGATTGCTGATGCGTACGACAGACTTCTTTTCCCATCTCTTGAAAGAGAATGCAGAAACAATTTGACAGACGTTGCTGATGAACAGGCAATCAAAATGTTTGAAGTGAACCTTCGTCCACTTTTGCTTGAAAGTCCGCTTAAAAACAACATAATTCTTGGGTTTGACCCGGGATATCATAATGGTTGCAAGATTGCAGTCATTGACAAAAATGGCTCTGTTTTGGACACGACAGTTGTATATCCAACTCCACCGCGTTCAAAGACGGAAGAAGCAATTGAAAAACTTACAAAAATGATTGAAAAACATCATGTAAACATCATTGCAATCGGAAATGGAACTGCTTCAAAAGAAAGCGAAATTTTTGTTGCAGAACTCATCAAACATATTTCATTCCCAGTAAGTTATGCTGTTGTCAGCGAGGCTGGTGCTTCGGTTTATTCCGCATCAAAACTTGCAGCCGAAGAATTCCCAGAATATGACGTAAATTTGAGAAGTGCAGTGTCAATTGCAAGAAGATTGCAAGATCCTTTGGCAGAACTCATCAAAATTGACGTCAAATCAATCGGAGTGGGGCAATATCAACATGACATGCCACAAAATCGCTTGACCGAAGTTTTGACCGGGGTGGTTGAAGATTGCGTAAACAGTGTCGGAGTTGACCTTAACACTGCTTCCCCAAGTCTTTTGTCATATGTTTCCGGACTTAATATGTCAATCGCAAAAAATATTGTTGCATTCAGAACAAAAAACAAGGGATTTAAGGCTCGTGAAGAACTTTTGTCTGTTCCAAAACTTGGACCAAAAGCATTTGAACAATGTGCGGGCTTCTTGCGTGTTGTTGGTGGCGAAAATGTGCTTGACAACACTGCGGTTCACCCAGAAAGTTATGAAGGGGCAAGAAAACTTCTCAAACTCTTCAATCTTTCAGAAGAAGATGTCAAAAATTCAAATTTAATCCTTCTGCCAAAAATGATTGAACAAAAAGGTGAGAAAAAAGTTGCTGAAGAATGCGGAATTGGCGTTCCAACTCTCAACGACATCACAAATGAACTTCTCAAACCTGGTCGCGACATTCGTGAGAGTATGCCAAAACCAGTCCTTCGCAGTGACGTCATCCATATGGAAGATCTCAAAGAAGGCATGATTTTCACTGGAACTGTTCGAAATGTTGTTGACTTTGGTGCTTTTGTTGATATTGGTGTTCACCAAGACGGACTTGTTCATATTTCCCAACTTTCAGACAGTTTTGTGAAGCATCCGAGTGATGTTGTCAAAGTTGGAGATGTCGTTGAAGTCAAAGTTATGGCTGTTGACCTTCCAAAAAAGAGAATTTCTCTCACAATGAAGGGGATTGAGAAGGAGGAATAAGTTGGAAAAATGTCAAAAGTGCGGAACTTCTGCTGAAGAAATTTTGCAAACAGGATTTGTTGGCTGTGAAAAATGTTATGAACTTCCTTCTGTAAGGGAAGCGATTGACAAAATGTATGCCGGCAAAAGACACAAAATTTGAGTGTTGTTTTTGTTTGCCAAAGTTGTTTGATTTTGCTATAATTGAAAATGAATATGAACGAAAATTTTGAAAGCGTTGCAATCTCATCAAGAATCAGACTTGCCAGAAATGTTTCGGGCTTCAATTTTTTCACGAAATTGCGTGACGAGAGTGACGCAATTTTTATTATTGAAAGTGTCAAAAGAGCACTTGACAAGTTTGGTGAATTCGACCTTATGAGTTTGAAAAATCTCACTCTGAATGAGTGCAATTCGCTTCTTGAAAGACATATCATCAGCAAAGAATTGATTGAAAACAAGGATATTTCCGCTGTCGCTCTTTCGCCGGACGAACATTTGATTGTCATGCTCAACGAAGAAGACCACATCAGAGAACAATGTATTTTTGAGGGGTTTAATCTTTACAAACCTTTTCGTGAAATCAAACGTTTGGATGATTTGATTTTGTCAGAGATTGATGTCGCGTTTTCAAATGACTATGGATTCATCACATCCTGCCCATCAAACCTTGGCACTGCAATGCGTGCTTCCGTCATGCTTTTTCTTCCAGCATTGGAAAGGACGGGTGACATTTCGTTTGTCATAAATGAAGCGCGAGAGCAGGGGTTTATGGTTCGCGGACTCTATGGTGAAGGCAGTGACACATATGGCAGTTTCTATCAAATTTCCAATCAAAATTCACTTGGAATGTCAGAAGAAGAAATTTTGGACAGCGTCAGTGAATATGTTTTTCAAATCTGCAAACTTGAACTTTCTGCAAGAGATGACATCTTGACCGCAAATCATGACAAACTTATTGATGAAGTGTTTCGCGCATATGGAATGTTGAAAGAAAGTTTCGTTTTGAGTGAAAAAGAAGGGATTTATCTTCTTTCGCTTCTCAAATTTGGCGAAGCGCTTGGATTTTTGAAAATTGATGACAAGAAATCATTTGAAAAACTTTTTACCGAAACTGCGACCGCAAATTTGAATGAACTTGAAAATTTTTCTGTCAAAAAGAAGGAAGAAGTTGTTCGAAGTGAGTATATATCTAGGAAAGTAAAACAACTTGTCCGCAAGGTTTGATTTTGCTTTTATTTGGAAAAACTTTAAGGAGGAATTATTATGGCATTGAATAATGGATTATTTTCAGACAGCATTGAAAAAGTTTTGAGAAATGCCAGCAAAATTGCTCTGCGTTTTGGGAGTAATTTGGTTGGCACAGAACACATTTTGTATGGACTTGCAAGCGTCAGCGATTGCACCGCTTCCAAACTTTTGGCAAGTTATGGAGTGACAGAAAACGCGCTCTTTGAACTTTTTGAAGAAGCATCAAATGGGGTTGCACTTTTCGGCAATCCTGAATTTACGCCACGCACAAAGGAACTTTTGCAGATGGCTCAATCAATTGCAATGGATTTGGGGCATTCGTTCATTGGAACGGAACATCTTTTGCTTGCAATTCTTTCAAACAAAAATTGTTATGCAGCAAAAATGATTGCGGGGATTTTTGATGCAAATATTGACGAAATGAAGACAAAACTTCTCTCTTCTTTGCAAATTGAGAAGCCAAAAAGTGAAAAGAAAAGCGAAGAAAGTTCGCAAGTGGGGAGCACTCTTCCAGAAAAACTTTTGGAAATGGGAAGCGACATCACTTTGAAGGCTCGTCAACACAAACTTGACCCAGTGATTGGCCGAGAAGAAGAAATTCAACGTGTTATTGAAATTTTGTGTCGAAAGACAAAGAATAATCCTGTTTTGATTGGAGAAGCAGGGGTCGGCAAGACGGCTGTTGTTGAGGGGCTTGCTCAAGCAATTGCAAGCGGAGATGTTCCGGAAGAAATCAAAGACAAAAACATATATGCCCTTGAAATCGGCGGGCTTATGGCTGGAACAAAATATCGCGGTCAAATGGAAGAAAAACTCAAAGATGTGATTGAAACAATCATCTCGGACGGGAACATCATCGTGTTTATTGATGAAATCCACACTCTTGCACAAGCGGGAAGCGAAAAGGGGGAAACAAGCCCGTCAGATATGCTCAAACCATATCTCGCTCGTGGAGAACTTCAAACGATTGGAGCAACCACAACGGATGAATATCGCAAATACATCGAAAAAGACAAGGCGCTTGAAAGACGTTTCCAACCTGTCATGGTTAATCCACCATCTGTTGAACAGACAATTGAGATTTTGAAGGGGCTCAAAGACACATATGAAGCATTCCACAAAATCATCATCACGCAGGAAGCAATTGAAGCGGCTGCAAATCTTTCTGACAGATATATCACTGACAGAAGTTTGCCGGACAAGGCAATTGACCTTATTGATGAGGCATGTTCACGCGCAAAGGTGACTTACACAATCAAACCGCAAAAAGTGAGAGATTTGGAAGAAAAAATCAAATCACTTTCTGCAAGTCGCGATGAAGCGTCGTTGCAGAGAAACTATGAAAAGGCAGCAAAATTGCAATCTGAAATCATCAATCTTGAACAAGATTTGAAGGCTCAAAACAACAATATCATCAAAAAGAGCGGAAGCGGTCAGATTGGCGAAAACGAAATTGCAGAAGTTGTTTCAAAATGGACTGGAATTCCTGTCACAAAACTCACAGAAGGCGAGAAGGAAAAACTTGTTCATTTGGAAGAAATTTTGCATAAGAGAGTTGTTGGACAGGATGAAGCAATCACCGCAGTTTCAAAGGCAATCAGACGCGCACGCGTTGGGCTTCAAGACAGCAAGCGTCCAATTGGGTCGTTCTTGTTTATGGGACCGACTGGGGTTGGAAAAACCGAACTTTCAAAAGCAATTGCCGAAGCAATGTTTGACAACGAAAACAACATCATTCGCATTGATATGAGCGAATATATGGAAAGTCACACCGTTTAAAAACTCATCGGTTCACCACCGGGATATGTTGGCTTTGACGAAGGGGGACAACTCACCGAGCAGGTTCGCAGAAAACCATACAGCGTTGTGCTTTTTGATGAAATTGAAAAGGCACATCCGGAAGTTTTGAACTCATTGCTTCAAATTTTGGATGATGGAAGACTTACGGACAGCAGAGGCAGAACAGTAAGTTTCAAAAACACAATCATCATCATGACCAGCAACATCGGTGCAAACGAAATCAGACAAAAGAAAACTCTTGGGTTTGGTTCGTCTGAAAGCGAAAGAATGAGTGAGCGCGACATATATATGGATGCGTTGAAGAAAAAATTCAAGCCGGAACTCATCAATCGTATTGATGTCATCTGCATTTTTGACAGTCTTTCAAAACAAGACCTTATCAAAATTTCGGACATCTTGCTTGCAAACATCAATAAGCGTCTTTCAGCAAAAAATTTGTCACTCAAAGTGGATAACAGCGCAATTGACTATATTGTTTCCAAGGGGGCAAATCTCATTTATGGTGCAAGACCACTCAAACGCTTCATTGAACAAGAAATTGAAGACAGAATTGCAGAAAAAATCTTGTTGGGCAAACTTCCAGACCATGGTGTGATTGAAGTTACGCTTTCAGGAAACGAACTTGTTTTCAATTCTGAAAATTAATGTTGTATTTAGCGTAAAATCGTTTGCTTCAAAACAAAATTTTTGCTAAAATGAAATCGAAGGAGAAAAAATATATGAAAATCACATTTATTGAAAAAAAATATAAAATTGCAAATCGTTTCAAAGATGTCATCACTGAAAAAATCAATCGTCTTGACAAATATTTTGGCGAAGATGCGACTGCAAGAGTTGTTTGCTCAAAACAAGGCAAAATTGAAAAACTTGAAATCAACATCACAAACAAAGGGGTTTTGTATCGTTCTGAAGTGACTGGTTCAAACAACTATGACAACATTGACCTTGCACTTCCAAAAATTGAGAAACAAATTGTCAGAAACAGACAAAAAATCACTCAAAGCAAGCGTAATGCTCCAAAGAACGTTGGATATGAATTCTTGGAAGAAGAACCAGAACTCAAACTTGCTGAAATTTCAAAAAGAAAAACATTTGAACTTGATCCAATCATGGTTGAGGAGGCAAAAGATGCTCTTGAACGTTTGGGACACTCTTTCTATGTTTTCTTGAACGCTGAAACAGGAAGAGTTAATGTGCTCTATAAGAGAAATGACAACAAATATGGTTTGATTGAAGTTACATTCTAAAAATCCATTCAAAAATTCCAATATTTTTTCAAAAAACAAACAC
>CAYOEW010000004.1:0-39328 GCA_964403245.1 uncultured Lachnospiraceae bacterium | reverse complement strand
GGTGTTTGATAGTTAAGTTCGCAACGTGGATTTTCCACCATGGCATCAAGTCCACTCATCACAAAATCTGCGCTTATGTTTTTCATTCAAAAATCCTATTTCATTGTTGGGAACAAAACAACATCTCTGATGTTTGGACAATCGAAAATGAACATCAAAAATCTGTCAATTCCAAATCCAAGTCCAGAAATTGGTGGCATACCGTGTTCCATTGCTAGCAAGAAGTCTTCATCAACATCCATTGTTTCCTCATCGCCCTGTGCTTTTTCAACAAGTTGAAGTTCCAAAGTTTTTCTTTGAGTGATTGGATTTACAAGTTCGCTGTAAGCCTTAACAAGTTCCGCTCCGCCGGCAACAACTTGGAATACATCAATAATTCTTTCATCCTTGTCGTTTCTGCGAGCAAGCGGAATGAGAGATGCTGGATAGTTATACAAAATTGTTGGATTAACAATTTCCGCTCTGATTTTTCTCTTATATACATAATCAACAAGAGTTCTTACAGATTTGCATTCTTCAAGTTCGCCATATCCAAAAAGTCCGCGGTCAACGACAATCTTTTTAAGTTCGTCCAAATCGTCAATTGCAAGGAAGTCACAACCAAGAAGTTCTCTCATTCTTGCAACATAGTCAATTCTTTCCCACTCTTTTCCAAAGTCGATTTCTTGACCTTGATAGTTCACAACAGTTGTGCCAAGGCAAGACTGCAAGAGTTCAACAATCAACTTCTTGAAGAACACGATGTTGTCTTCAAAATTCCAATATGAAGCATACCACTCAACCTGTGTAAATTCCTGCAAGTGAGAAGGGTCCATTCCTTCATTTCTGAAATCTTTTCCAAGTTCAAATACGCGGTCTATTCCAGCACCAATACACTGTTTGAGATAGCACTCTGTCGCGATACGCAAATTGCATTCCAAATCAAGAGCATTGTGGTGCGTGAAGAAAGGTTTTGCGCTTGCTCCCGAAACACTTGTCTGCAAAATTGGTGTTTCAACTTCAATGAATCCGTTGTCTTCCAAATATCTGCGAATAAATGAAACAACCTTGCTTCTTGTAAGGAAAATCTTTCTGCTTTCTTCGTTTGTCACAAGGTCAAGATAGCGTTGGCGATATTTGATTTCAGTGTCAGCAATTCCATGAAACTTTTCTGGAAGCGGACGAAGAGTTTTTGAAAGCAAAACAATTTTTTCAGCCTTAACAGTGATTTCGCCGGTTTGTGTTTGATATACTTCACCTTCAACTCCAATAAAGTCACCGATGTCAATCATTTTTTTGTAGAAATTATAGTCTTCTTCGGAGAATTCATTTCTTCCAACAGAAATTTGAATGCCAGCATAGATGTCACGAATTTGGCAAAAACCAAATTTTCCCATGATACGGCGGAAAACGATACGCCCAGCAATTTTCACATGTTCGCCAAGTTTTTCACGCGCTTCTTTGATTGTGCAAGTTCTTTCATATTTTTCTTTGTATGGAATTTCTCCCATTTCCTGCAAAGTGTTGATTTTTTGTCGTCTAATGTCGATTTCGTTTGACAAATTTTCTTCCATAATACCTCCAAATGTTTATGAATATCATGTTTAAATATAGCATAATAAAAAATATAAGTCAACAAAAGTTGAAATGTTGAAAAATGTTTTGAAAACACAAATTTCTGTGTTACAATAGGTTTGAAAGTCAATAATTGACTTATGGAGATGAATTATGATTAAAATTATCGTTGACAGCACTTCTGGGACACCAAAAGAATACGCCGAAGCACACGACATCACAGTTGTTCCACTTCGAGTGCTCTATAAAGATACCGAATTTGATGAAGGATACCCAGGAACTTATGACGCATTTTTTGAAGATTTTTTGAAGACAAAAATTTTCCCAAAAACAAGCCAACCTTCGCTTGAAAAATTCATTGAAGAATATGACAAGGCCATTGATGACGGAAAAGAAGTTATGGTTTTGGCAATGAGCAGCACTCTTTCTGGCACATACAACGCTGCATGCCTTGCAAAAGAGCAATGCAAAGCCCCTGAAAAAGTGCATGTCGTTGACACAATGGCAAATGTCCAAACTGTGCTTGGATATCTCATGGAAGCGGTCGCTCTTCGAGATAATGGCGCAACAGTGGATGAAATCATCGCAAAATTGCAGGAATATATGCAAAACAGTTGTGTTTCATTCATCCCAGACTCACTTGAATATCTCGTAAAAGGTGGAAGAATTGGAAAAGTTTCCGCAACAATTGGTTCAATCTTGCAAATCAAACCAATCATAACCTTCAAACAAGGTGTTTTGACCGACAAAAAAAGTTTCGGAATGCAAAAAGCAATCAAGGATTTGATTGCTTCAATTCCTGAAAAAATCAAACGCCTTTTCATCATTCACATTGCAAACACAAAATTCTTTGAACTTCTGAAGAAAATGGTCGCAGATTGGCTTAACAAACGCCCTGACAAAGACACAATTGAGGTGTATGAAGGCGAAGTTGGGCCTGTAACCGCCTGTCATGTTGGTCCAGCAGTTGGGCTTGCTTGGACAGCATATTAAAATTTTGCATAAGAAAAAGGAAAAGAAATGATAAGAAAAACAGCAATCATCGTTGGTGCTTCAAGTGATATCGGACTTGCAATTGCAAAGAAAATGGCAAATGAAGGATATAACCTTGCACTCACTCACAACACAAACAAAATTGACTTTGAAAAAGAAATTTCAAACGACAAAATCGACATCAAAACCTACAAACTTGACCTTTGTGAAAAGAATTCGGCTGAAAATGTGTTTCAAGACATTTCAAAAGACTTTAAATCACTTGATACGCTCATTTTTTGCGCTGGAATTGCCCAAAAAAGAGCACTTATTTTGGATGTCAGTGATGAAGAAATTGACAAACTGTTTGAAATCAACATCAAAGGCGCAATCAGATGCATAAGGGAATTCACAAAGCAAACTGCAGGAAAATCCCCTTCAAACATTGTTTTGATTGGTTCTTTTGTTGAAAAAACAGGCTGTGCATGTGAAAGTGTGTATACTGCCACAAAAAGCGCCATGAGTGGACTTTGCAAATCGCTTGCAAGCGAGCTTGGAAACCTTCAAACCCGCATAAATGTCGTTGCACCGGGGTTTATTGACACAAAAATGAACAACAATCTTTCAAAAGCGGAAAAAGAAGATTTTGAGGATATCACCCCACTTGAACGCCTGGGCAAAACTGACGACATAGCCGAAGCAGTTGCATTTTTGAGCACTGACAAAGCATCATTCATCACAGGACAGACAATTTTTGTTGATGGTGGATTGATTTTGAACTGAAAATTAAAATTGTTTAAATAACACAAGATATGGTGTGGTATGCATTGAATACTACACCATATTTATTATATCATCCAATCAGTGTAAACTGCATAACCCTTGCATGGATCATTCATAAACACATGTGTGACCGCACCAATAATTCTTCCATCCTGGATGATTGGTGACCCGCTCATGCCTTGAACAATCCCGCCGGTCAGTTCTTGCAATCTCTTGTCTTTAACGCGAAAAACCATACTTTTGTCATTTGCGGATTTTTGACAGTTCGCCTTGATGATTTCAATGTCATATTCTTCTCTTATTCCGCTTATTGTGGAGATTATTTTTGCTTTCCCCAGTCTTACACCAAGTCTTCCGCCCAGTTTTGCCGTTACATTTTCATCCACAAGTCCATCCAAACTGTTCAAAACGCCAGATACACCAAATTTGTTGTTTGTTTCAATTGTCCCCTTACTTTTTGAATTTGCGACAAAAACACATCTCAACTCACCCGGGGCATTTTTCTTTCCTTTGTTAATTCCAATCAAACTACACTCATATAAATCACCATTTGCGACCGGCACAACATTTCCGCCATTATTTTCAACAATCGGATGCCCCAACGCACCATATTTATGCGTCTTTGTGTTGACAAAGGTCAATGTTCCAACGCCAGTCACATCATCCTTAACCCAAGTTCCAAGTTTCAATTTCCCAGAATTCTCGTCTTTGATTGTCTTCACAAGAGTCTTCACTTCTCTGTTTTTTCGCAAAACCTTGACTTCAACTTCGCTTCCAGCATTTTCAAGATATTTTGGAATATCATCCAAGTTTGACACATCATTTCCGTTTATTTGTGTGATGATATCCCCTTCTTTTAGTGTTTGATTTTCGTTTCCAACCACAAGAGCACCGTCAGTGTTAATCGAAAGACCGATTGGCACACCACCCACATAATATAACTCATCGTTTGTCAGATTTACATTGACTTTTTTGATTGGAATAAAGCCAAAAAGTTTGAAAACAATCTCGCCTTTGGTTTCTTTTTCTCCACCGACACTCTTTTCAGTTTCAACCAACTGTGTCTGAATAAAATGCCCAAAAGTATGATTTTTGTTTGCAATTTCAATGTCTTGATAATTCGTCAAAAAGCCACCTTCCAAGCCGTTAAGTGTCTGAATCGGAGAAAGAATCGCAAGACAGCAAAAAGCAAGAAAAATTGTCAAAAATAAAGAAAACACACCCTTCTTCATGCAATTTAGAGTGTGTATTTCGTTTTAAAATATTCCTTTTTTAAGCAAAAAAGCGTAGTTTTTCAACTCATCACGGCGTTTCTTCCAGTCAGGCAAAATAAGTTTTACATTTTCCCAAAACATTGGGCTGTGATTAAGATGTCTGGTGTGACAGAGTTCATGAACAACGACATAGTCAATCAATCGCTCTGGCAAAATCGACAATTTGTAATTGAGTTTCATCACTCCCGACTCATTAAGACTTCCCCAAATTCTTGTGGAGTCCACACATTTGAGTTCCGCATAAAGAAGTCCTGTCTTCTTTGACCACTCTTCTGTTTTCTCTTCCAAACGTGTAAAAAGGTCACAATATGCTTTTTTGATGATTTTTTCACGTTTTTGTGCATCCAAACTCTCAAAATCAATTGCAAGTTCAGATGTCTTCATAATTGGTTTTGCGCCAAAATAAACAAAATTCTTTAAATCAAACAAATTTGCTGTTTTTTCACGTTCATCCAACTTTCTTTGAGTTTTTTCAAGCCAAGTTTGTTTTGAATTTAAAAATTCTTTAACTTTTTTGTCAGAATATGAAGTTGGAACTTTCAAAATGGCATTGTTTTTGTCAATCATTTTCAAACATATCGTTTTTCTTTTTTGTCGAACAACTTGAATTTTCATATCATCATTTTATCACATTTCTCTTGTTTTTGCAAAGAAAATCAAAATACATATGAAGTTTTTGAATTTCTTGCATATCACCACAACATGTTGTGTTTTTTGTTGCATATCACCACTCATTTTGTGGGTATTATGCAACAAAAACTTTTTTGCATAATACCTTCAAATCATTTGACAAAGAGTATATTTTCTTCTATAATTTCATTATAGGAGAATTGTGATATGGCATTCAATTCAAACGGACAAGTTTCATATCTTGTTTTGGACAGCCTGTCTGAAGGCTCAAAATATGGTTTGGAAATCATTGAATATATTTCAAAAAAAACTGGTGGAAGTTATGTTCTCAAAAAGCCAACTCTTTATTCCTGCTTGACTCGTATGGAAAAGAAGGGTTTGGTTTCTTCTTCATATTGGGGAGAAAGTGAACTTGGTGGAAAGCGCCATTATTACACAATCACATCAGCCGGCAAAGAAAATTTGGCTGAACTTGAAAATGAATTTGCCGGAAGTTTTGAAAGCACAGAACTTGAAGAAGAAGTCACAGACGATGGCAAATTTTTGTCAGCGGAAGAAAGAGTTGAAACGCAAGATGCGACAGATTATGTTGAAGAAACAGTATCAACCTCGTCCAATTCGATTGACTCACAGGAACAAGACGTCTTTTTGCAACAAGGCAACATCTTTGACATGGTAAAAAGCGAAGAAAAAAAGACAGAGGAGAAAAAATCTGACGAAACACAAAATTCGGATGTTCTTGAAAATCAACTTGACATTTTCAGCATTTCAACTCAATCGCCAAGTGATGAAGAGAAAATGGAGTATTATCAAAGCAAACTCAATCAAATTTCACAACCAAGCACCCCAGAAGAGATGCCTGTTCAAAACGACGGAAGACTTCTTAAAGATGATGAAAAATATGAACTCACCGCCGACCAAACTGAACAAAACCGCCGTATTTACGACACTTCAAGTGAACTTAAAAAATATCGCAAGCGCAAGAGTTTTTCAGAGAATCAAATCGAAATGTCAGTTGTATACAAAAAGGATGACGATGATGAAATTCAACGTGACCGCATACAACAACTCAAACAATCCATGTTAAATCTCAAACAAAATGGCTTCGGTCAGGTCACCCCAAGCGTTCAAAACACAACATCAACCACCCAACCAGAGCAAATTTTCACAAAAGAAGAAAATGACGATGAATTTTCATATCAAGAAGAAGCATTTTCTTTTGATAAAAGTGAAATTGAAGAAACAAAGGATGATGCGGTTTTGATTACAAACCCAAGAATTGAACAAAACCAAATTCCAATCCAACGCAAAATCACTCCGCCAAACATTGAAATCAACATATATGATGACAATTTGCCAGCGCCAAAGAGAGATGCAAATCTTGAGCCAACCTACAAAGACATGATGGCAAAATTGTTTGAACGCAAGAAAGAAAAGAAAACCGCTCCTGAAATCATCAAAGAAGAACTACAAAATGTTGGCAGTTTTGCAGATTATGGGTCGTTGAAAAAATATTATCAAGGTCACGGAATCAATTTTAATGAATATCGCAAAACATCCGTAGAACGCAGACATAACACAAACTTCCTTACATTTGTAACTTCAACAATTCTGCTTCTTCTTTCTGGCATTGGGTCGGCAATTTTGTTCTGGATTATCAGCGGAACAAACAACCTGCGCCCTTCAACAAATTTCATGTTTTATGTAATCCCAATTTTGTTCTTTGTTTATTCACTCTTCAAACTCATCAAATTCAAAGTTGTTCCAAGCAAGAAAGCAGTTTTGCTTTACAACAGCATCATAAATTGGGCAGTTTTCATTTTGGGTTCGCTTGTCGTGTTTGTCATCAACATTGCATGCGGAATGCAAATTGAATTGATTTCAGGATATCTCACATCAATTCTTCTTCCAATTATGGCGATTTTGATTGCATTTCCAGTTAACTATTACATCAAAAAGTTCACATTCAAAAAATTTTCAAAATAAGTGAATAAAACAAAAACAATCGCACATCATAATGACAAGTTAAGGACGAAAAAGTGCTTAACTTAAAAACGAAAAGAGATAATTTAGTTCGTGCAGAACAAATCAATCATCTCTTTTCTTTTTTTCATCATATCGCCCATTTTTTGCATTAAGATTTTCTTTTTTTATGTTTTTTAATCACCGAATTTAAAAAAATCACCAAATTTACAAGCATAAAAATCACACCAATGACAAGTGACATCAAAAACAAATAGAAAGCGGAATTTTCAAACATGGTGCAAAGCAAGAAAATCCCAACACAACTCACAAACTCGCCCACCAAAATTGAAACAAACCCCTGCCAAATTTTGAGATTTGTAAACCCTGCAATCAAACTTCCTGTGTAGACTCCAGTCAAAGGCAATGGCACCGCAACAAAACTTCCCAAAAGAAGACATTTTTTGAATGTTGTTGTCTTTTTCCCAAGTTTGTCAAATTGTTTTTGATATTTTGACTGAACCTTCACAACAAATTTGTCATGAACAAACCCGCTTGTTTTGTTTTTCAGCCGACGCGCCAGCCAAATCACAAAAAATGATGGCAACATCGTGCCCAAAAAAGATAACAAAAAAGTCAAAAATGGCGATAATGTTGCATCTCCCCAAATTGCGCTGGCAAGTCCAAACGGGATTGCGACTTTACTCTCAATTGTTGGCAAAAGCGCGACAAAAAAGACCGCAAGCCAAACACAATCAGAAAAATTTTCTGCCACAAAATCAAGCATGTCCACACCTCTCTTTGTTTTATATATGCAAAAAGAAATGGCATTAAAACTTGAATTTTGCAAGCATAATGAAATAAAAAAAAAGAAGGGATAACCCTTCCTTTTAGTTGTTGTCTGCAGATTTAACTTTTGCTGCTTTGCCAGTGAGTTCTCTTACGTAGTAGAGTTTTGCTCTTCTTGGTTTACCTTTTCTTACCACTTCAATTGTGGCAATTTTTGGTGAATGAACTGGGAATGTTTTTTCAACACCAACACCGTATGAAATCTTTCTTACAGTGAATGTTTCTCTGATTCCGCCATTCTTTTTGGCAATTACAACACCTTCAAACGCTTGAAGTCTTTCTTTGTCGCCTTCTTTGATTTTGACAACAACTTTGACAGTGTCACCAATTGCAAATTCAGGGATTGATTCCTTCATTCCTTCGCGTTCAAGTTGATCAATAATGTTAGCCATGACTTATCTCCTTTTTTCAGATTTTCGACATAGTGCTCAATAAAACGGGTTCTCGTGAACATTGCAAACCACTGTTTGTCACATTTCAGCGGAACACTCGAAGTCTTTATTATTATATCACACGACTTTTGATAATATCAAGTGTTTTTTGAATATTTTTTCAAAGTTTAATGAAAAATTTGGGATTTTTCGCAAAAAAACATTCAAAAAGCATTTTCGACATGGTTAATTTGGTCTCCAACAATCTCAATCACATCAAATCTGACATCGTGTTCGGACATATGTTTGAATGCAAGATAAAGTTCCGCTGTCGTCCTGATTTTGTTTTGTTTTCTGAAATTAACTGCCTCAATCGGTCTTCCAAACGCAAGAGTTGCACGGCTTTTGACCTCAACAAACACCAAAACCCCGTCTTTTTTTGCAATTATGTCGATTTCTCCAATTTTGTTTGAATAGTTTGTTTGGACGATTTGATATTTTTTCGATTTCAGAAAATTGACAGCCAAAATTTCACCGGCATTTCCCCTGATTTTGTTTTTAACTTTCGTTATGTCCTTTTCAATCATATAAAACCACCCTTAATCAAGCGTAAGTTTCCCCAAACGACCTTTGCGGAAATCGTCAATAATGACTTTCGCTGTTCGTTCAAAGTCAACTTCTCCACCAGAAGTCACAAATTTTCTGACATTTGCAATTTCTTCAAGATTTTTCGCTCCGTTATATCGATTTGGGATGATTTGAGGATAAATTTTCTCCAAAAGTTTAATAAATTCCTGTGAAAGTTCCACAAAATCCAAAATTTCATCTCTCACACTTCCAACATACGCCAATTTTTTTGCAACTTCTTGGTCTTCGATGTTTGGATAAAGCGTTCCTGGTGTGTCATAGACCTCAACACAATCCCCAACAGGCAACCAAAGTCCATGCTTTGTCACGCCCGCTTTGTTTCCTGTGATTGCCTTGGCTTTTTTGCACAAATTGTTTACAAGAGTGCTTTTTCCAGAGTTTGGAATTCCAACAACCATTGTTCTGATTGACGCTTTGATGCCTTTTGCTTTGTATTTTTCGATTTTTGCCTTTGCAAGCGACTTAATTTTGTTTAAAATCAAATCACTTTTCCCAGAAAGTGTGCTGTTAAAAAGCAAATAATCACTGTTTTGCGATTTGAATTGTGGCAAAAGTGCTTTAATTCTTTTTTCGTCCGCCATGTCAATTTTGTTTATTACAAACAAAACTGGTTTGTTTTCAGTGATTTTTGACAAAGTCGGATTGAGTGAAGAAACCGGAATGCGTGCGTCAAGAATATAAGTGACCACATCAACTTTTTTCAAGTTGTCACTTATGTCTTTAAGCGCTTTGTTCATATGTCCCGGAAACCAGTTAATCTTCATAATACCTCAACATTTTGTGTGTTATGCATTGCATAATACACCGCATTTTGTGTTATTCTTCATCAAGTAAGTCTTTACGAAATTTTCTTGTTCTCTCCAATCTTTGATTTTGTCTCCACTTTTCAATTTCTTGATGATTGCCAGACAAAAGCACATCAGGGACTTTCAATCCTTGAAATTCTTGTGGACGAGTGTATTGTGGTTCTTCCAAAAGCCCATTTGAGAAACTTTCGCAGGTCAAACTATCTTTTGAAATCACACCCTCAACAAATCGTGCAACGCTGTCCAAAATCACCATTGAAGGAAGTTCACCGCCTGTGAGCACATAGTCACCGATGGAAATTTGTTCAATGTCAAAAAGTTGAAAAAGTCGGTCATCCACTCCTTCATAGTGTCCACAAACAAAGATGAGATGTTCATATTTTGACAAACTTTCCGCCTTTTTGCTGTTAAAAACTGCACCAATTGGAGATGGAAAAATGATGTGACAATCCTTCGTCCAAACGGATTTGATTGCGTCATAAAGTGGTTGGATTGTCATCAACATTCCTGCCCCGCCACCAAAGACTTCATCATCACATTTTTTATGTTTGTTTTTTGAAAAATCTCGAATGTTAATCAAATTGATTTCCAAAAGTCCATTTTCCACTGCACGACCAATTATGCTTGTTTGAAGTGGAGAAAAACACTCTGGAAACAACGTTAAAATGTCAATTTTCACTCTTGTTCCACCTTTGCCCCATCAAATTCAATTCTGTTTGCGACAAGTTGCCCCTTGATTTTCTTAAAAATTGCCTTTTTGAATGGCACTTCATATGTTCGTCCTTCTTCTTTGACAATCAAAATATCATCAAAACCATAATTTGTCACACCCAAAATTTGACCAATCAAATTCCCTTCTTCATCATAGAGAACTGTTCCAATCAAATCATCAATCAGAAAGTCATCAACGGCAAGTTTTTCAAACTCTTCCTTTGTGATATAGACAAATTTTCCGCGATAATTTTCTGCAACATTTCTGTCAGAAATTTCGTTGAAACACACATATGCAAACCCCTGTCGGAATGTTGCACTTTTGTGTGGAGAAGGTCTTTTTTCGATGTAAAGTTGATGTTTTCCATTAAAAATCGCAGGAATATCAACCAAGGGAAGAATTTTCACTTCCCCTTTGATACCCTGCGGTTTAATGATTTTGCCAACGCAAACCATCGTCTAGTCCTCAAATTTCACAAAAACTTTTTTGTGAGTTTTTGCTCCAACTGACTTCATGATTGTTCTGATGCTGTTTGCTGTTTTGCCGTTTTTACCGATGATTTTACCGATGTCGCCCGAAGCAACTTTGACGCGATATGTCAAAGAAGTTTCGTCTTCTTCTTGTTCAATTGACACACTTTGTTTGTCGTCAACAAGTGCGTTAACAAGGAATTTTAAAAGTTCCATAAACTTTCTCCTATTATTTGTTTTCAGATGCGATTACGCCACTCTTAACCAAAATTGATTTTGCAGTTTCTGTTGGTTGTGCACCGTTTTTAAGCCACTTTTGTGCCTTTTCGCTGTCAATTTTGATTTCTGCTGGGTTTGTAAGTGGATTGTAAGTTCCAAGAAGGTCAATATATTTTCCATCTCTTGGGCTTGTTGAATCTGCAACTACAACACGATAAAAAGGTGATTTTTTATCTCCCATTCTTGTAAGTCTGATTTTTACAGCCATTTTCTTTTCTCCTTTTTTGAATTTTTTATATATAAACAAAACATGTGTTTTGAATATACCTTTTTATTAGAACAAACCACGCATTCCACGTTTGCCTTTGAGTTGTTTCATCATTTCTTTTGATTGTTCAAATTGTTTCAAAAGAGTGTTGACCTGCTGAATAGTTGTTCCACTTCCATCAGCAATTCTCTTTCTGCGACTTGCCTTGATTATTTCAGGGTTCAGTCTTTCTTCTTTGGTCATGCTTTGGATGATTGCCTTGTTTGTTTCCAACTGTTTCTCATCAACAGTCACGCCTTTAAGTTTTGAAGACATGCCCGGAATCATCTTTAACAAATCGTTAATTCCGCCCATTTTTTTCAGGCTTTCCATTTGGACAAGATAATCCTCAAAAGTGAATGAATTTTCTCGCAACTTTTCCGTCATCTTCTTTGCTTCTTCTTCGGTGACAACTTCCTGTGCCTTTTCAATAAGAGAAAGCACATCGCCCATTCCCAAGATTCTGCTTGCAATTCGGTCTGGATGGAATTGTTCCAAATCTCCAATTTTTTCACCTATGCCGGAAAATTTGATTGGTTTTCCAGTGATTGCTTTGATTGAAAGCGCCGCACCACCACGAGTGTCGCCATCAAGTTTTGTCAAAACAACGCCAGTGATGTCAAGGTCGTTATTGAAACTTTCTGCAACAGTCACAGCATCCTGTCCTGTCATCGAGTCGACAACAAGCAAAATTTCGTTTGGTTTGACTTCCTTTTTGATGTCTTTAAGTTCTTCCATCAACTCTTGATTGATGTGAAGTCTGCCTGCGGTGTCGATGATCACGACATCATAGCCCTGTTTTTTTGCATAATCAATCGCTTGTTTTGAAGTTTTGACAGGATTTTGAGTTCCCTTTTCAAAAACATCAACATTTGCATTTTTTCCAACAACTTGAAGTTGGTTGATTGCGGCAGGACGATATATGTCACACGCAACAAGAAGTGGTCTTTTGCCGGATTTTTTCAGATGATAGGCAAGTTTGCCACACATTGTCGTCTTTCCAGCACCTTGAAGCCCGCACATCATATACACACTTGGTGGATTTGGTGCGATGTTCAATTTTTGATTGTCGGAAGAGATGAGATTTGTAAGTTCATCCTTGACAATTTTGATGACCATCTGTCCCGGCGTAAGACTTTTCATAACTTCTTCGCCAAGGGCTTTTTCGCTGACCTGTGCAACAAATTTTTTTGCAACCATATAGTTTACATCGGCTTCCAAGAGTGCAATTCTCACTTCTCTCATTGCTTCCTTGATTTCAAGTTCAGTCAATCTTCCGCGTTTGGTTAATTTTGAAAAAATATGGTTAAATTTTTCGCTTAATGAATTAAACATCTACAATTTCCTTAAAATTTCTTCGACTTTTGATGTTGATGGATTTTCTTTCAATTCTTCAAGTTCCACCCTTAACATTTGCGTTTTTGCAAAGTTACCCAGCACTTTTTCATATTCCTGCAATTTCTCGCAAGACTTGTCCAGACAATCAGAAACCGCTTGGCGTGAAATATGGCGTTCGTTTGCAATCTCGGTGAGAGTCATGTTGCAGAAGAAATAGTCATTCATGACGCTTTGTCTGTCCTGACTCAAAAGTCCGCCATAGATTTCAAAGAGTTTGCCATACAAAACAAAATCAGCAAGTTTGGTTTTTGACATTCGTCCTCCAAAAGTGTCAAGTCAAATCACTTTACACATGCATTATAACACAAAGATTTTTCATTTGCAAGCATTTTGAAGATATTTTTCGCTTGTTTGAAAAGAAAATCACATCAATTCTTCAAGCGCTTGGGAAAATAAGACTTATATCTTGACAAAAACGCTTTATTATTTTATAATAAAAAATATAAAACATGTTTCAAGGAGGACGTTTATGGCAAAATCAGAAGATAAAAAGAAAGGCAGAAACACAACTGGTCTTGGAGCGGGAACTTATGTTCGCACATTCACACCACCTGTGCCACCTGTAGTTGAAATTGACGATGAAGACAGAAATAGAAATTACACCCAAATCATCCCTGGTGCCACCCCACTGTCAAAACAAGGCACAAAAAAAGTTGACAACGAAAAAGACGGTGTGACAACAGATGCAAACGGCTGGACAATTGAAAGTCGTGCGAATGGTGATGGAACATCAAGCAAAATTCTTTCCAATCCATTCAAACAATATGACATCATCTCAATCTCTGAAGATTTTGCAGTGATTGACCTTGGAAACGGAAGAAAAACATTTTTTGACATCAACAACAACACTCTTTTTGAAAGAGATTTTGCAGATGTTGCAGATGTGCATGGTGAATATGGACGCGTAAGAAACGAAAACGGAACTTGGAGTTATATTGATGTAAACAAACAACAAGTTTTGTCTGAAGAGTTCATTTCAGCACAGGATGTTTCAAATGGATTTGCAATTGTTGAAACAAATTCAGGGAGAACATATTACAACCCACTTACAAGAGAAGTCATCGAAACTCGCAACAACTTTTCTCCTGTTGGAGCAATCCAGAACCTTAATCAAAATAAACACAGCAATTCTCTCAATCATTTTTGGGGTATTGTCAGACTTGAAAATGGACAATATTCATATTTCAACCCAGTCACAAAACAAATTCGCGAATATCAATTTGAAAGCGCAGACGAATTGAATGGAGAATGGGCACTTGTTCAAACAAGACATGGAGCAACCTTCTTCAATCCTGTAACAAACACCCTTTGCGAATTGCCAACTCACAAAGGATTTTTGGGAATTAAAAGAAAAGAAAGAATTCAAAGCGTCAGCCGACTTGTTAATGGATACGCAGTTGTTCAATTCCCGGGCAAAAAAGGTTACACATTCTTCGACTCAAAAAATGAAAAATTCATGGACGAAAGATTTGCTCATATTGATGCAATCACAAGCAGTGGATTTGCCCTTATTCAAAATGATGACAACACAAAAACACTTTTCAACACAAAAACAGGAAAATTCTTGGAAAGCAATTACAGAGAAATTTCAGCCGAAACACATGACAAAATGGTTCGAGTGCAAATGGAAAATGGCAATTGGACATATCTCAATCCAGAGAACAACCAGACTTTAACAATCACATATCCACACAACAGACGCCCAAATGAAGAGATTGATTGGAAAGAAGTCTTGCTCCAATCCCCTTATGATTTTGAAAATCTTCCAACAGATTTCTTCAGAGAAGAAAATGCAAAAAAACTCAACGAACTTATTGATTGTGTCAAACAAAATCTCATCGACAACATTCCTGAACAAGGATGTGACAGCGCACTTTTGATTTCATACAAAACTGACGTCATTGACGAAGTTGTCAGTGTGGTAAGCAAAAAATGTGAGAAAGAAAGAGCCGAAATCATCTTACGCGACACCAGTCGCCAGGAAATTGTGTCCGGTTTGACAAACAGTTTGGATGAAAGAAAAACAAACAACTCGGACAACGAACACACAATGGGAGGTAACTAAAATATGACACGCGAAGACCTTGAAAAATACATCAATACGGAATTTGACAAAATAAAGAAAGAAATCAATTCCAATCCAACAAAAGATTCCAAACAACCAATCAAAAAAGACAAGACAAAATAACAAAAAAGACTGAATTTTCAGTCTTTTTTTATGGCATAAGGTTTGAAATTATTGTGTTGCTTATGTGATAATAAATCGGTTTCAGGAAAATTCTTCCATCGCACTCTTCAATTATCCCCTGCGACAAATATTCCTCAAAATATGGATTTTTTTTGATGTCATATGGTTTTAATTTTTCCAATTCAACACCCAAATTACATCTCAAACCCAACATAATTTTTTCTTCAATTTCTTCCTTCTCGGACAAAATTTCCGTTTCAACTTTTTGCTGTTGAAAATTTTCAAAAGTGTCTGCATTTTTTGTTCGTTTCCCTTCAAAAAACGAGTGAGCGCTCACACCAAAGCCCAAATATTCCCCACGCGTCCAATAGTTGAGATTGTGGTCGCTTTCAAACCCCGGAAATGCAAAATTGCTGATTTCATATCTTTCCATGCCGGCATCTTGAAGATAGTTTGCAAGTTTGTTAAACGATGCCACAGTTTGCTCATCAGATTGCGGAAAATACTCTTTTTTTGCGACCATATCGCCCAGTTTCGTGTTTTGATATACTTCAAGAAGATAGCACGAAACATGCTTCACACCCAAAGAGAGCAGATTTTTTGCATAACGACACAAATCCTTGCCATTTTCGTTTTCAAGTCCAACAATAAGGTCAGCCGAAATGTTGTTAAAGTGTTTTTTTGCAAGTTTAATCTTCTCAATTGCCTCTTTTTTTGTGTGAAGACGCCCGATTTTTTTCAGACTCTTATCAGAAAGAGACTGCACTCCAATGCTTATTCGATTTATTCGAATTTTTTGATAAAATTCCAATTTTTCTTCGGTTAAACTGTTTGGGTTTGCCTCAATTGTAAATTCAGCATATTCTCTGACATTGAAATTCTTGAAAATGCAATCAACAATTTTTTTGAGTTGTTCATTCGACAAAATTGACGGAGTCCCGCCACCAAAATAGATTGTTTTAACCGGATTTTTGACCTTTCTTCGCTCAATTTCTTCGCACAAAATCTCAACATATCTGTCAATTGTTTGGTTGTTCGCGCAGAAAGACACAAAAGCACAATAATTGCACTTTCTTTGGCAAAATGGGATGTGAACATACAAACTTATGTCATTCATTGTCGCTGTCCAACTTCAAAATGCTCATAAAGGCTTCAGACGGAATTTCCACCGACCCAACTTTACGCATTCTCTTCTTCCCTTCTTTTTGTTTTTCAAGAAGTTTTCTCTTACGCGAAATATCTCCGCCATAGCACTTCGCAAGAACGTCTTTTCTCATGGCAGAAATAGTTTCTCTGGCGATGATTTTATTTCCAATACATGCCTGAATTGGCACTTCAAAAAGTTGACGCGGGATGATTTTTTTCAATCTTTCTGCCAAATCGCGACCGCGCGTGTATGCCTTATCCTTGTGAACAATAAGCGACAAAGCATCACATTTCTCGCTGTTCAAAAGCAAATCCACTTTCACAAGGTCAGCGGGTTCAAATCCGGCAAGTTCATAGTCAAAACTTGCGTATCCACGCGTTCTCGACTTCAAACTGTCAAAAAAGTCATAAATAATCTCGCCAAGCGGAAGAATATATTTCATCTCAACGCGTTTTTTGTCCAGATATTGCATATCCTTGAAAATTCCGCGTTTATCCTGACAAAGTTCCATGATTGTGCCGACATATTCCGGCGGAGTGAACACACTCACCTTCACAATCGGTTCTTCAATTCTCTCAATTTCCACAGCAGATGGCAGGTTTGACGGATTTGAAACTTCAATCATCTCGCCATTCGTTTTGAAAACATGATAAGACACACTTGGTGCGGTTGTGATGATGTCAAGGTCAAATTCTCTTTCCAACCTTTCAGTGATGATTTCCAAATGTAAAAGTCCCAAAAAACCACAACGGAAGCCAAATCCAAGCGCGGATGAGTTTTCAGGCATAAATTGAAGACTTGCGTCATTGAGTTTGAGTTTTTCCAAACTATCTTTCAACTCGTTATATTTTGCCCCATCAACAGGGAAAATTCCACAAAAAACAACCGGCTGAACTTCTTTGTAACCCGAAAGTGCCGTTTCAATTGGATTGTTCGCATCAGTGATTGTGTCGCCAACCTTAACATCTGCAATCGTCTTGATTGATGCAGCGATATATCCAACATCTCCCGCAGAAAGACAATCTGTCGCTTTTGTTGTTGGAACAAAAATTCCGACTTCGGTGACATCGAAAACCTTTCCGGTTTGCATAAACAAAATTTTGTCACCCGCCTTCACACTTCCATCAAAAACACGAACAAGACAAATTGCGCCCTTGAAATTGTCATAGTGACTGTCAAAAATCAAACATTTAAGTGGTTTTGTTTCATCTCCAACTGGCGCAGGAATTTCTTCAACAATTGCGCGCAAAACTTGGTCAATGTTGATTCCGTCTTTTGCGGAAATGCATGGGCAATTTTGAGCATCAAGTCCAAGACTTTCCTCAATTTCTTCCTTAACTTCATCAACTCGCGCTGATGGAAGGTCAATTTTGTTAATGACAGGAACGGTCATAAGGTCGTTGTCAAGGGCAAGATATGTGTTTGCCAAAGTTTGTGCCTCAACCCCCTGCGATGCATCCACAAGAAGCAGTGCTCCCTCACATGCAGCAAGCGAGCGCGAAACTTCATATGTGAAATCGACATGCCCCGGCGTGTCAATCAAATTGAGAGTGTATTCCTTCCCTTCATGCTCATAAACAAGACGCGTTGGAGCAAGTTTGATTGTGATACCCTTTTCGCGTTCAAGTTCCATGCTGTCCAAAAGTTGATTTTGCATGTCGCGTTTTGAAACAGTGCCAGTCAGTTCAATCAATCTGTCGGCAAGTGTGCTTTTTCCATGGTCGATATGTGCAATAATACAAAAATTTCTGATACGGCTTAAATCTTTCAAGTAAAAATCTCCTATTTGCATTATACAATATTTGTCACGCTCGTGCAAATAAAATATGAAAACTATTTTGAATTTTCGGTCAAATTTGCTACAATATCTCAAAGGGGTTTGATATGGCAAAATTATATTTCAAATATGGCGCAATGGGTTCATCAAAAACGGCATCCGCGCTTATGTGCAGGTTCAACTACATCCAAAAAGGTTTCAATGTTCTCTTGATGAAACCAAAAATTGACACCCGCTTTTCAAAAGATGAAGTTGTGTCAAGAATTGGTCTTTCTGCACCCTGCCATTCATTTTCTTCAAACGAAAATTTGGTTGAATATTTTGAAAAAGAAAACTCGGTGCAAAAAATTGATGTAATCATCGTGGACGAGTGTCAATTTTGCACAAAGACGCAGGTTGAACAACTCCGAACTCTTGCAGACAAAATTCCAGTGCTTTGCTATGGGCTTCTGACAAATTTCAAAAGTGAACTCTTTGAAGGAAGCAAGCGTTTGGTGGAGATTGGTGACAGTTTGAGTGAAATTAAATGCGTATGCTCATGCGGTCGAAAAGCCACAATAAACGCAAAATATGTCAACGGAATGATTTGCACAACTGGAAAGGAAGTTGACATTGGAGCGGAAGAAAAATATTGCTCGCTTTGTTATTCATGCTTCAAAAAAGAACAAGAAAGAGCAAATGCAAAAAACAAGAAATAAAAAAAATTCTTCAAGTTTGTTTTAAAATATCGATTTTTCAGAAAAATGACAAAAAAAGACCACCAAAAAGGTGGTTTTTTGATTTTTTATTTAACTTTTTCCAAATATGAACCATCTCTTGTGTCAACTCTGATCATATCGCCAATGTTAACAAAAAGTGGAACACGAATTGTGTAACCTGTTGAAAGAGTTGCTGGTTTTTGAGATGCTTTTGAAGTGTCCCCTTGAATTCCAGGTTCTGTGTCAATCACTTCAAGTTCAACAAATGTTGGTGGATAAACCGCAAATGGAACACCCTTATACATATACATTGTTGTTGGCATGTTTTCTGTCACAAAGTTGAGAGCATCTGCAACTGTTTCACGATTGAGTGGCATCTGTTCATATGTTTCGTTGTCCATGAAATAATAAAGGTCGCCATCGTTGTAAAGATAGAGCATTTCCTTCTTTTCAATGACTGCATCTTGGAATTTATCTGACGGATTGAAAGTTGTTTCCTGAACCTGTCCTGTCATAACGTTTTTGATTTTTGCTCTTACAAATGGTGAGCCTTTTCCCGGTTTAACGTGCAAAAACTCAATTACGTTATACACGTTTCCGTCCATTTCGAATGTTGTGCCTTTTCTGAAATCTCCTGCTGTAACCATAAAATCTCCTATAAATTTATTTCAATAGTATCTTATCACATTTCACTGCACGAGTGCAAGTGTTTACGCAAAAAAATGTGTATGATTTGTGATTTTTTACGAATTTTGTTGTTTGCACGCAAAATACATATCCTTCATCGTCTTTGAATCTTCCGCCTGCGTCCCGTCACTTTCGCAAATAACATGGCATTTCATGTTGTTTTTCTGCAAAACTTCTGCCAAAGGTTCAAAATTTGGACCATAAATCAAATCGTCAAAAGTCAGATGCTTAATTTCTCCCTTTGCACCATATTCAATCTTTGAAAAATGAATATGCGCATTTTGTGTGCGTTGAAGTCCAAGTTTCTCAAGACAATAGTCGAAAATTTTTTGAAAATCTTCTGCGCTTTTAAGAGTCCCTTGTGTGAGAGCATTGATATGACCAAAATCAAATGTTGGCATCAACTTGTCCGAAATTGTGCAAAGGTCAATAATTTCTTTCCACGTCCCAATTTGCATGCTTTTCCCCATTGTTTCTGGACAAATATACATATTTTCTGGAAGTTCACTCTCAAACTTTGGCATAAATTCTTGAAAACGCCTTTCCATAAGTTTGAGTGCTTCTTCTCTTGTTTGTTTTCCACATGAACCGGGATGAAAAACAAGGCGATTTGCACCAAAATTTTTCATGAATTTGATGCCCGTTTCAATGTATCCAAGCGATTTTTGATACATTTCTTCGTCCGGATTTGCAAAATTGATGAAATACGGCGCATGCAATGAAACTTCAATGCCAAATTTGGCAAATTCTCTTCCAAGTTCTTGCGCCTTTTCACTTTTCAAGCGATATCCACGTCCAAAACTGTATTCAAACAGGTCAAGACCACGGTCTTTCAACCACTTTGCACTTTCAATTGTTCCAACGTGTCCTTCATCATAAAATGATTGACTGTTTCCTGATGGGCCAAACAAAACATTCGCCATTTTTTCTCTCCTTTTTTTAAATCAATCTCAACGAAAATTGCAAAACATTGTTTTCAATTTCACCCAATCCAAAAAACTTGTTTTCAAAGAAAATTTTGTATTTTCCATCTTCTTTTTCAAAATTGATTTTTTGACCATTCAAAAGTTTTTCAGCCTGCGTTTGAGAAAGAAAAAGATCATCAAAATCAAACACATTTTGCATTGGAATAAGGTTGAAATTTCCACTTTTTACTTCCTCAAGAGTGAATGCATCCTTCAAAAAGAAACCACCACATCTTGTGCGTAGTATGCATTGCATACTACCATATGTCGAGAGTTTATAAGCCAAATCCCTGCATACGCTTCGAATGTATGTCCCGCTTGAACATGAGATTGAAAACTTGAATGTGTTCTTGCCAAGACAGTCCAAAAGTTTGAAATCAAAAATTTCAATTTCCTTCGGATGAAGTTCAATTTCATTCCCCTTTCTCGCTTCTTTATATGCAATTTTTCCACCAACTTTTTTTGCTGAATATTGTGGTGGCATCTGATTTTGTTTTCCAATCATTTGCTTGATTGCAATCTCAACATCGCCCCTTGAAATGTCACATTCTTTTTCTTTAATCACTTGTCCGGATGTGTCCAGAGTGTCAGTTTCAAATCCAAAAACAAACACAGTTTCATATGTTTTGTCCTTGTTCAAAAAGAAGTCAAAAAGTTTGGTTGCCTTCCCGACTGTAACCGGCAAAAGACCAGCCCCTTCAAGGTCAAGTGTGCCCAAATGTCCGCATTTTTTTGCTCCCAATTGGTGTTTTACGATGTTTACGACCTTGTTTGAGGAGATTCCAGTCGGTTTGTTTACAAGAAGAATTCCATTCTCAACCATTCAAAATTTCCTTAATCAATTTTTTTGTAAAATGTTCAATTTTAAGTCCAGAAATTCGTTTTTCCATTCCGCAAGCATTTTCGTGACCACCGCCACCATGATGTGTGACAACGGGAAGTGAACTCACGCCATTACTTCTGATGCTGAACTTGAAATCGTTTTTGCCATATTCAATCACAAGTGCGGACACTTTCACACCTTCCAAATTTACAATTTCTTGGGTGTATTTTTTCACATCTTCTCTGTCCATTTTCATTTTCTTGAAATCGCGACGTCTGAAAATCACATATCCACCCTGACCGTTGCAAACAAGTTTTGTCTTTTTTATGTATTGCCCATGCAATTTGAATTGTTTGAAAGAATTTCTGCGATACATATTGTCATAGACAAATTGTGCATTTGCGCCATTTTCAAGCAAGAATTTGGCATTTTCAAGAACGCTCGCATTCAGTGAACTATGCAAAAATCTGCCAGTATCACCAATTATTCCCGCCCAAAGATATGTTGCTGTCTTTTCATCAATTTTGATTTCACAATCTCGGATGATTTGTGTCAAAATCTCGGATGCAGCGGACTTTTCAGATGTAATCAAAAACTCATCGCTTGCAACATCATCGTCTGGAACAATTTGATGATGATCAACAATCAAAATATTTGAAGATTTTTTGAGTTCTTCTTGAAAAATTTCATCTGTTCTGCTGATTTGATGTTGGTCAACAAAAATCACAAGGTCAAAATTTTCATGAGAAAAATTTACATTCAATTCCCGCAATGGAAAAATCTCATCGAGATATCCCTTTGGATTTTTCACAGCAAAAACTTCGGCTTTTACGCCAAAATGACGGCAAACATCTCTCATCCCAAACATTGAACCATAGGCGTCCGGGTCTGGATTTTTATGCCCAAAAATTGCGACATTTTTTGCAGATTTAATTTTCTCAACAACCTGCTTATTCGTCAACATCATCTTCCTCCTTTGGAATGTTAAGCGAACGCAAAATTTCCTCAACGCGAATTGCACTCATCGTGCTTTTGTCGACAACAAAGTTGATTTTTGGAACTTGTGGCATATCAACCATGCGTGCGAGTTCCCTTTTGATGTATCCTTCACTTTTTTGCAAAACTTTTGTCACATTTGTGATGTCGCCAAGGTCCAAAACGCTGACTTTCGCCTTACAATACTTAAAATCCGGAGTGACATTCACTTCGGTGATGCTTACAATTTTTTGAAGCCTTGGGTCGTTCATTTTTGTTTGGATAATTTCAGTCAAACATCTCAAAATTTCGCTGTTTGCTCTTTCCATTCTTGTGGACATAAATTCTCTCCTTTTATAAAGCAAAAGAGATTATTTCCTAATCTCTTTTCACTTCTTGTTTCAAATAACATTCAATAATATCGCCTTCCATGAAGTCAATATTGTCTTTGAGTTTGATTCCGCACTCAAATCCCTTGTTAACTTCACCCTTTTCGTCCTTGACAATACGCAAACTGTCAATGACGCTGTCGCCGATAATTTCGCCTTTACGCTTGATTTTTGCAATTCCGTTACGTTTCATTGTTCCATCAAGCACATAACTTCCAGCAACCTTTCCGGCAGATGAAAGTTTGAACACAACTCTGATTTCCGCGCTTCCAAGATATATCTCTTCATATTTGATTGCCATCATTCCCTTTGAAAGACGGGTGATTTGGTCAACAATTTCATAGATAATCTTTGATTCGATGAATTGAACCTTCAAACTGTCAACCATCTGCATCATCTTGTTTGGTGTTTTGATGTTGAACGCAACAACAATCGCACCAGTTGTTTGAGCAAGCACCAAATCGCTTTCTGTGATTGCACCCGGTGCACTGTGTATGCAAACAACTTTAACTTCGTCATTTCGAATGGCTTCAAGAGTTGATTTAAGTGCTTCAACAGACCCCTGCGTGTCAGCCTTGATGATGATGTTGAGGTTTTTCAAGTTTCCTTCATGCACGCGACTCATAAAGTCATCGGCGCTGACGCCAGATGTATGTTTTGCACGCTCTTGTTTGATTTTGTTTATTCTCTCGTTGATAACTTGTTTTGACAGGCTTTCTTCAACGGCATAAACCGCATCACCAGCACTTGGAACATCGTTGAAGCCCATGACAGCAACAGGTGTTGAAGGAAGTGCCTTTTTGACAGGTTTTCCGTTTTCATCAAACATAGCTTTAACCTTTCCGAATGTGATTCCGGACATGATTGAGTCGCCAATTTTGAGAGTTCCATTTTGAACAAGCACAGTTGCAACAGCACCCCTTGATTTGTCAAGTTCTGCTTCAATGACTGATCCTGTTGCAATTTTGTTTGGATTTGCTTTGAGTTCTTGCATTTCTGCAACAAGCAAAATCATCTTTTTAAGTTCGTCAAGTCCCATTCCTGTTCTTGCAGAAATTGGAACGCAAATTGCATCTCCGCCCCACTCTTCTGGCAAAATTCCATGTTCTGTGAGTTGTTGCTTCACGCGGTCAGGATTTGCTTCAGGCTTGTCCATTTTGTTGATTGCAACAATCATTGGAACGTTTGCAGCTTTGATGTGATTGATTGCTTCAACTGTTTGTGGCATGATTCCATCATCGGCAGCGACAACCAAAATTGCAATGTCCGTCACTTCCGCACCACGAGCACGCATTGAAGTGAACGCAGCGTGTCCAGGAGTGTCAATGAAAGTGATTTTTTCGCCGTTAAACGAAATTTGATAAGCACCAATTTTTTGCGTGATTCCGCCGGCTTCACCCGAAACGACATTCGTCTTTCTGAAAGCGTCAAGAAGAGATGTTTTTCCATGGTCAACGTGTCCCATTACAGTGACAACTGGTGGGCGTTTTGTCAAGTTTTTGTCATCTTCTTCAATTGAAGTTTCAAGCAATTTTTCTTCATATGTTTTGTCAAGTTTAAGTTCAAGTTCAACACCCAATTCGCTTGCAACAAGTTCGCAAGTATCAAAGTCAATTGTGCTGTTAATTGTCGCCATAACCCCCAAAATCATCAATTTTTTGACAATTTCGGCAACAGGTTTTCCAATTTTTTCACTCAATTCCTTCACAGTGATTTCGTTTGATGTCAAAATTGCATGTGTGACTTGTGGAGCAACCTTAACTTCGACTTCTTTCTTTTTCTTTATGAGTTTTCTTGAACCCATTGTTGTTTCTTCAAAACCATCTTCATCCATGACAAGAATGTTGTTTTGTTTCAAAGAATTTGCTCTTGCCTTTGCGCTGATTTTCTTGGATTCATCAATATTTCTGCGCTGTTTGTTTTTGTTTCCAAAGTTTCTCTCTGGTTGAGCCAAAACAGCACTACTTTCGGTCGGTTGAGCAAAAGATTTGAAGCCATTTGCTCTTGTTGACACAAACGGACCAGTCTTCTTTTGACCATTTTGTTGCGGTCTGTTGAAGTTTCCATTTGGACGAGCTCCATTATTTTGGAAGTTTCTCTGTCCGCCAAATCTGTTGTTTCCATTTTGGGAAGAATTATTGTTTGAGAAGTTCTTTTGTTGAGGATTTCTTCCTTGGAAATTCTTGTTCTGACCATCAAACTTGCGGAAGTTGTTTGTTTGATTATTTCCCTGTGAGAAAATCTGTTTTTCTCTCTTAACTTCCTGTTTTGGAGCAACTGCTTTTTCAAATTCTTTTCTTTCTTCTTCTTTGATTTGTTCTTGTTGCTTTTTCAGTTCAAGTTCCTGTCTTTTTTTCTCTTCTTCTTTCGCCTTAATTTGCAACTTGTTTTTTTGCTCCGAAAGAGCTTTTGAGAAGTTGTCGATGTCCGTTTTTGACTGTTTGATGGACAACAAAAGATTTTGCAAAGAGCCATCTCTTTGTATGTTGTTGATTGTTTTAAGTGAGTTGAGTTGTTGTGTTGCCAAATTATTCTCCTTTTAACATTTTGACTATGCTCTCGCTTATGGCTTTGTTTTTGATGCCCACAGCCTTGCATTTTTCGATTATTTCCGAAAGATTTTCGATTTCAATAAGCGGAATTTGTTTTTTTTCGGACATAAAGTGCATTTCTCTTGAAAGACTTTTTCCTGCATTTTTGTCAACAAGAAGAAGGTAAAGTTTTTGGGTGTGTGCTTTCAAGTTATCCAGCCCAATCACCACATATCTACCCTTTCTTGCGATTGATATCATTCCTTGCAAACTATTCAAATTCTTCTCCCAATTTTTCGTAAATTTCTTCAGGAACAGCACATTTAAAGGCACGATTGAGTGCTTTTGTCTTTTTAAGTTTGTCAAAGCACTCTTTCGACTTGCACACATATGCCCCTCTGCCATTTGCCTTTCCGGTTTTGTCAACAAAGATTTGATTTTCCTTGTTTTTCACAATTCGAAGCAAAGTTTTTTTGTCACTTTGCGCGCGACATACAATGCACATTCTGATTTTTTCTTTATGTTTGTCCATTCAAGCCCCTTATTAGATGTTTTCAGTATCAATTGGTTCAAGTTCTTCCAAATCGCTCATTTCATCAAATGAGTTGTCATCTGAAAGTTCAGTAAGTTCATATTCTGTTTCTTGAGTTTCCCCAACTTCTGTTGTTGGCTTCAAGTAACTTTCTGGCTTAACATCAATCTTCCAACCTGTAAGTCTTGCAGCAAGTCTGACATTTTGTCCACCTCTGCCAATTGCAAGTGAAAGTTTGTCGTCTGGAACGATGACTTGTGACATATTCAAACTGTCATTTGTTTCAACCGACAAAACCTTTGCTGGAGCAAGGGCTCTTGCAATATATTCAAGTGGGTCATCTGAATATTCAACAAGGTCAATTTTTTCTCCGTTAAGTTCGTTGCAAATTGTGTTAATTCTTGTGCCACGATTTCCAACACATGCACCAATTGCATCAACATTCTGTTTTTCTGTGTAGACAGCAACTTTTGCACGATTTCCTGGGTCACGAGCAATGTTTTTGATTTTTACTTCTCCACTTGCGATTTCAGGAATTTCAAGTTCAAACAATTTTCTTACAAATCCAATGTTGCTTCTTGAAACTTGAATTTGTGGACCATGAAAAGAGTCTTTGATTTTCTTCACATAAACTTTCACACGGTCGCCAACGTTAAACTTGTCGCCTGGAATTTGGTCGTTTCTCATCATGACACCTTCAGTGTTTGTTCCAGCAATCTGAACATAGACATTGTCTTCGTCAACGCGTTTTACGATTGTTGTCAAGAGTTCATCTTCCTTTTCAGAAAGTTCACTGATGGCATTTTGTCTTTCCATTTCTCTCAATTTTTGCATAACAACTTGTTTTGCAGTTTGAGCAGCAATTCTTCCGAAGTCCTTTGTTGACTCTTCAACTGAAACAATATCCCCAACTTTGTATGACTTTTTGATTGTTCTTGCATCAGCAAGGGAAATTTGTTTGTCTTCGTCTTCAACTTCGTCAACGACGGTTTTGTAGGAATAAATTCTGATTGTGTTTCTCTCTGGAAAGAGTTTTACCATTGCAGACTTTGCTTCACCATACATCTTTTTGTATGCAGATGTGAGTGCAGTTTCCAAAGTTTCGATGAAAGTTTGTTTGTCAATTTTCTTTTCTGTTTCAAGGTCATCGAGTGCCTTAAAAAAATCTTTGTTTACCATTTTGTTCTCCTTAAAATTTTATAACCAACTTGATTGAGGCAATTTTTTCTCTTTCAAGCACAGTTTGTGTCGACTCTTCTTGAAGCGTGATTGTCTTTTCGTCAAACGAACTTAAAACACCAGTAAATGTCTTTTTTCCGTCCAATTTTGCGAACAACGTCACATCAACTTCGTTTCCAAGATTTCTGTTTAAATCTCTGTCCGTTTTGAGCGGTCTGTCAAGTCCCGGTGAACTCACCACCAAAGTGTATGGTTTGTCATCAGTTGGATTGATTTCATCCAAAAGTGGGTCGATTGCTCTGTTCACAACTTCACAATCATCAATTGTCACCCCGCCGTCCTTGTCAATTGTGAAAATCAAGGACATTCCGCCGTTTTCTTTGACATACTCAACATCAACAAGTTCATAGCCCAGTTGAGCAATCACAGGCGCAAGCTTTTCTTCGCAAATAAGTTTGACTTTTGCCATTTTTACCTCCAAAAAATGTCTTTTTAATGCAAGAGGTAGGCAAATATTTGCCTACCTCCTGTCAAGATATGATTATTATAACCGATAATCACACAAAAAGCAAGACAATTTCAAATAAAAATTGATAATTTTTTGATTTTATCGGTTTTATTTCACTTCCGAGAGTTTCAAAAGCACTTGTGCTGTCGCAAAAGCATCATTCCACGCCCTGTGAGCACCTTCCAAACTTATTCCCAAAAGTTTTGTAACAGTCCCCAAATTAAACTTTGTCGTTCGAAGTCCGCTTGTTCTGGCAAGATTGTATGTGTCAAGCAACGGATTGTCAAACTCAATTCCAAACTCTCTGCCCAATCTTCTGATGAATTTTATGTCAAAGTTGATGATGTTATGTCCACAAAGAACGCACCCCTGTACAAAGTCATAAAATTCTTCAAGCACCCATTCAATTGGTGGTGCTTTGTCGACCATTTCGTCTGTAATTCCTGTCAAATTCACAACTTCATATGGAATTTCAATTGAAGGTTTCGCAAAAGTCGAGAATTTTTCAACAATTTTTCCATCACAGATTTTGACAGCACCAAGTTCAATGATTTCGTCTTCATCTGTGGAAAGTCCTGTTGTTTCAATGTCAAACACAACAATGTTTTTGCCAGCAACATTGTTGTTATATCGACATTTTTGTTTAAACATACTGTCCTGCTCTTCTGAAAAAATTCTTTCAATCTGAACAACTTTTTTGTCATGTTTTGGTTCTTCAATTTTCATAGGTGTTTTCTCCAATTTACTTGCAAGTGCAATTTTGTCAACAACAAGCGAAAGTTTTCCCATTTTGTTTGGTTTGACATCGCCATGGAGAAGCACAAACATGAAGTCTTCGAGTTTTTCCATGACTGGAATGTTTGTTTTTCCGCAAAAATAGATACATTCCATTTTTCCTTTCTCATCTTCCAAAACAAATGTGAAAAATGTCCTTGCTTGTCCAAGATATCTGCCAGATTTTGCAATATATTCATGTCGCTCAAATTTGTTAATAAATCCCGCAACAATCACGCTGTCTTTTGTTGATTTGATGTTTGAAAGATATTCCGGCTTTGGCAAAATCCCCTTTCCAATGACTTCTTTGACGATTTCAACGTTATATCTCTTTGCCACTTTATGAGTTGTTTTCATTTCAACATTTTTGATGTCAACTTCATCCACAATTTCAGGATTTGCTGTAACATTTGTCACAAATTCAACCAAAAAGTTTGATTTGAGATATTTTGAAAGTTCACCACAGATTTTGTGGTCATTAAAGAAATCAACCATTTTCTCACTCACCACAATGTCGACAATCACATCAATCGGAGTGATTTTGATTTTGAAACTCTCATCGTTCAAATATGGCGTGATAACCTTGTATTTTTTCTCAAAGAAAGTTTTGACTGCCTTCAAAATGAGGCGTTCTTCAACATATACTTTCATGAATTTGACTTTAAGTTGCAATTTTTCGAGTTGGAGAAGGTCTTTCAACCACTCAACAATCTCCATTTTTTGCGCATCAGAAAGTCCCTCAATTGTTGAAGGTTCCAAAAAAGTGATTATGCAAGTTTTGTCCTTTTTTTTCACAACGACATCTTTCAAGCACAACCAATCAAACTTATTCCCAAATTTACCGCGAAATTCTTCTTGAAAATTCATGTTATGATTGTATAAAAAAACTCGAATTTTGTCAAGCTACAGACAAAAAAATAAGAAATTGCTCTCTTATCTTTTTTTAAAGCACAAAGTGTAAAATGTCAACAATGACGACAAATCCAAACAATATGCAAAGTCCAACGAAGTGGATGATATTCTCAACTTTGCGGTTTATTGGCTTCCCTCTTATCCATTCAATGAGAGTGAAAAGCACATGTGAGCCGTCAAGCGCCGGGAATGGCAAAAGATTGAACACAGCCAAATTTGCAGCGATAAGCGGAATGAAAATCAAAAGATATGACATGTTTTGCGAAGCATATGTCGCCAGAGTTGAGATTGTGGTGATTGTTCCGCCCATTTGTGTGATTGGAATTTGAAAAGTGATAAGCATCCACAAACTCTTCAAAACAATCCACGCAAAGCCGAATGCCATTTCAAACGAACGGCAAAATCCCGACCAAGCGTCATAAACATATTGCGTCAAGCAGGAATCTTTTGCGGACTCGCTTTCAAGCCCAGTCAGATAGTTGTAAGAAACTTCTCCCGTTTCGGTGTTTTGCTGTTTAACTCGATATACATAAATTGTCAAATCCTGCACCTGACCATCACGTTTGACTGTCATTTGAAAGGAGTAAGTCGTGTTGTCATAGTCATCACTCTCATAGAACGCCTTTGCGGATGCTCTGTGATTGTTGACCATTGTTGTGAAATTTTCTCCAAATGCAAAATCGATTTTTTGACCGTCAACATGAGTTATCACATCATCCTGCAAAAAGACATTTTCGTTGTATGTGACATCCCTTGAAATTTGTGGAACATCATATCCCGTTGTGCAAAGCAAAATCCAGGAAAAAATGATTGCTGTCAAAAAATTTGCAGTTACGCCCGCAAGAAAAACGATGATTCTCTTCCATGGTTTTTGGCTGTTAAATGCATCCGGAGAAGGATTTTCATTGTCATCATCTTCGCCGTCAAAAGCGCAATATCCACCCAAAGGAAAAATTCGGAGCGAGAATTTCTCCCCCGTTTTTTTGCTGGTTTTTGAAAAGATAGGAGGTCCAAACCCTATCGAAAATTCAGTAATCTTAAATTTCAAAATCTTGCCTGCGATGTAATGTCCAAACTCATGGATAAGCACCATGAAGAGCAAAATCACAATCGCCAGCAAAATATACAAAACTGTCATTCAATCAATCCTTAAAATTTTGTTGGTCTTTTGTTAAATCGCAAAAATCAAAAACGCCAAAAAGATGTATGGAGCAATCAAAATGTGAGAGTCAATTCTGTCCAAAAGTCCGCCATGTCCTGGCAAGAATTTCCCACTGTCAGACACTCCTGCTCTGCGCTTGATGATGGACTCAACAAGGTCGCCACCTTGAGCAATTGCACTTCCAAGGAAGACAATAATCAAATACATCCAAATTGGGAAAATTTCCATGAGTGGTTCAAAACTTTGAATGCACCCAAAAATCAAATACACGCATGCGCCGAAGAGCACACACCACAAAATTCCACCAATTGACCCAGAAATTGTCTTGTTTGGACTGATTTTTGGACAAAGTTTCTTTCCGCCAATCACTGTTCCTGTGAGCATTGCGAATGTGTCGGTTATCATCGGAATCAAGAATGCAGTCAGAAGAATGAAAGTTGATGCGTTTGTAATGTAGTTTGTTGTGAATTTTTCAAGTGGAAGGTCGCCAATATGGTTCACAAAAATGAAGAACATAAACACAAATGTCGGATAAACAAATGCAATCAACGTGTGAAGAGCCTTTTTGAAGGCAAATTTTCTGATTGACATGTTTGGCACATTTCTGACCTGCATTTCGTGGATGACATTTTGTTTTTTTCTGATGAGAGTGAACAAAAAGACCCCCAAAGCACCCAAAATCATAAGTCCAATGTCAATCAAAATGGTGTAAAGCACCCAATAGAAATTGTTTGTCACATCCGCGCAATGAATTCCAATCAAATTTGACGCAAGGATGACAGCAGGGAAGAAAATTGCCGGCATTTGTTGATTATAAAGCCCAATTCTTCCGAGCAACTTTGTCATTTCATATGCCCCAACACAAGCCAAAATTGCAAAAAATGCGTCAAAGAAATAGTCACTGACATACACTTTGAGCACAAACAAAATTGCAAGTGTAAAGACAATCAAAATGGATGAATATATGCGTTTTTTCATTATTTACCCCCAAATCTTCTGTTTCTTTTTGAAAAAACTTTCAAGGCTTTTTCAAGTTCTCTTCTGCCGAATGCTGGCCAGCAAGTTTTTGTGAAATAAAGTTCACTGTATGCCAATTGGAACAACATGAAATTTGAAAGTCGCATTTCACCGCTTGTTCTGATCATCAGGTCAATGTCTGGCGAAGGATTGCTGTAAAGATTTTCTTTCAAATTTTCGACAGTAATTTTTTTTGCACCTTTTTCAAGCGCAAGATTAACAGCATGAACAATATCATCCCGTCCGCCATAGTTCATGGCAAGATTGATGACAAGCCCAGTGTTATTTTCGGTTTCTTTCATCACTTTTATAAGGATATTTTTCAAATTTTCTGGAAAGCGTGAAACATCGCCCATGCTTACAAACTTAATGTTCTTTTCAATCAAAGTTTGCTCATTCTCTTTCACAAGGTCATATGCAAGAGAGAAAAGGTAGTCAATTTCACTCTGTTGTCTGTTCCAATTCTCCGTTGAAAATCCAAAAAATGAAGCATATTTGATTTCGGGATAGTCCGCAAGGGTCTTTATCATGTTTTTGAGTGCAACACCACCTTGTTTGTGCCCCAACATTTTGTCAAGCCCTTTTTTGACAGCCCAACGACGATTTCCATCCATAATAAAAGCAATGTGAGTTGGAATTTTTTTCAGTTTCTTTTTCAATTTAACGTGTCCTTAAAATTCGTATCGTTCTTGCGTTAAACTTTCATGATTTCGTTTTCTTTTGCGTCTGCTTCTTTGTCCGCAATGTCGGTGTATTTGTCAATCAACTTTTGCACATCTTTTTCAGCAACTGCAAATTCATCTTCTGAAATTTCTCCGTCTTTTTTCAAGTCTTTGAGCATGTCAAGAGCATCTCTTCTTGAATTTCTCATCGCAATCTTTGTTTCTTCGCAAATTTTCTTGACATTTTTCACGATTTCACGACGGCGTTCTTCTGTGAGCATTGGGAAGACAAGACGAATGGTTTTTCCGTCGTTTGTTGGTGTGATTCCAATGTCTGATGCAGAAATTGCTTTTTCAACATTCTTAATTTGTGATGCGTCCCAAACATTGATACACAAAATTCTTGCTTCAGAAACAGTGACAGTTCCCATTTGCACGATTGGAGTTGGGACTCCATAATATTCCACCATCACTCTGTCCAAAATGTGTGGATTTGCTCTGCCAGCCCTTATAACAAGATATTCATTTTGCTGATGCAAATATGCTTTTTCAAGGTCTTGTTTGAAGGTTGACAAAATTTCATCAATCAATTCGTTCATAAAATCTCCTTTAACTTTTTCCATTATAACTTAAAACATTTGAAATTTGCAAACAAAATTCATGAAAAGAAAGACTGCACCCTATTTTGTGCAATCCTTTTCCTTCTTGATGCTTTCAAAAGTGAATTCTTTCGATTTTTCAACCGACTGCGAAATTGTGATATTTTCCGAAAGTTCTTGCAATGGCTTTCTAAGGTTTTGGTCAACTTTAACAATAAATTTTTCGCCAAAAAGTGTTGAATCTTTTGTTACATCAAAATTTTCTTCAACAAATTGGGAGAAAGGTTCAGAAACATTTTCCAAAAACAAGTCATCAATTGGTTTTTTGTCATCAAAATAAATTCCCAAATATTGCATTGTTTTTTCAAAAAGTTTGTCAGTGTTTGTGTAACGCTTTGCAATATGGAAGCGCTTTTCATTATATCTTGCTCTGAATTTGTTGATATGTGCTTCAATTTCATTTCCGATTTTCTGCTCAACACGTTCAGTGGTCGCAATATCTTGTGTGCGGGCAAGTTCAAATCTTGCATATCTCAAATCCCCAACAATATCCGCAAGTCTCAAAATTTCACTTTTCTTTTCACGAACACCAAAACTTTTGTCCTTCAAAAAGCCTGAAAGTCCGGCAATCGCTTGTCCAACATCACGAATAGATTTTCGAATTGTTTTTTCGCCGTTGTCATCACGCATATCTCTTTCAAAGAAAAGCCTGTTCGTTTCGATTTCAAGTCTTACAGCCTCATCTTCATCAAAGAAAATCTCCAAAAACGCTTCAAATGCATCTTCTTCAGTCATTTTGTCAACATCAATTTCAATAATTGCGTCTTTTTGGATTTTTGAAAGAATTTTTTCATCTTCAATATTTGATGTATTTTTGAAAAGTGAACGACCTTGTTCCAAAAATCTGGTCAAATACTCCCCATCAACACCCTTTTCTTTGTCAAGAAAATCAATATTTCTTAATAGAGTGTCAAATTTTGAGTTGTTCATTGCAAGCATAAATGGATTGTCAACTATATATTTTGAAATTTGCTGTGGAGAGAAGAAATTTTCCATTGATTTGATGTTTTTTTCAGCATTTTTTTGTATGTCATCAAATTTGATAACATCCATCAAAGTAATCAAACTTGCATCCCTGAACAACGACACAAAAGCATCTCGATATTCTCCTGATGTGCGTCTGTCAACGCTGTAATAAGTTCCATACAGACAATTCTCTTTTTTGGAAAGTTCTGACACATTAATCTTCAAAAGTGAAGGGTTGTTTTTGAAAATTGCCCTCAATTTCAACAAATTTTGTTCCCAAAGTTCAATTTTATCATTTTCAATCTGTCTGATTTTCACACCTGATTGAATATATTTAAACGCACTTCCAACAGTCATGCTTGTGCTTCCAAAAAGCGAAGGAGAGTTTTTGAAAATATCTCTTACTTCATCCGGTTTGAAAACTCTGTATGTTGGGATGACATTTCTTTCGACATTGTATGCCCCATAAACAACAAAACTGCATATTTCATTGAAAACTGCATCCATTTGGAATGTGTAGCATTTTCCAATCAAAGTTGCGGCACTTTTTTCAAAAATATCAACAATTTCCTTGTCATCAACCCGCAAAATTGAACCGACTTTGTCATATATATTCAAAAATTGACGTGTGGAAAGGTCGGCTTCTCCGCGACAAAGATTTCCATCAGTAAGCACTGTGCAATAAATCGTTTTGTAAGGATTGATTCCCTTCTTTGTGATTTGTGAAAAAAGTTCATCCACACGATAATATATTGAATTTGCGCTTTCAAATTCGTCAAAACTTGAATAGTTAAGTTTGCTCAAAAAAACATTTCCCGCCTTGCGTTTAAGTTTTTCGTCAACAACTGGCAAGCCGTTTTTGTCGAGTTTTTGGAGAAACTTCCCGCAATATGGAGTCACAGCGTTAAGCAATGCTTCAAGTCGAATTTGGTCGATTTGTCCGCCCCGTTTTTTAAGCGTTTCTTCGACTTCTTCTTGCGGAATTGCAAAATACTCTTCCATGATGTGATAAAGTTTTTGTTTGTCCATAAAACCTCCTCCCCTCATACGTTTTCATAATACAACAATTTGACGATTTTGTCAATAGCAAAAAAAGACACACTCAAAGAGTGTGTGTTATTTCGCAATATGTTTGTCACTTAGTCAGTAAGAAAGTTGGTCTTACTGATTTTTTTAAGTCGATAGTCAGTTGAAGAAATCTAATAAAAGGAGAATCTATGGCAGTTGCAGTTACAAATAAACGTGGTGAAAAAGTTATACTGCTTAATCCTTATGAAAAAGGAATAAAGATGTATGACGAACTTGTAAACAATGTTCATATTACGAATGACGCAAAGATTAAGACTGACAAAAATGGCAAACCACGAAGATTGAGTGATACTCAAAAAGCATATAGAAGCGGATATTTGGCAGCACAAAAAGATGCAAGGAAGGCTTTCAGAGCAAAAAATCCATTCTATGAAGCAAAACATAAATTTTAATAATTAGAGTTAACTTTGATAAGGAGAAAGAAATTGACTAAGAAAAACAAATATGTTCCTTTGGGAAGAACACTTGCAACTAATGATAAATATTTAGGCAAACAAAAGACCAGTTCAAAAAAAACCCGTCCTGTTGTTGTCGTAGATAAAAATCTAAGAAATGAGTTGGCAATTGTTCCACTATCTTCAAAGAAAGGTGCTAATAGAACAGAATTAAAAGGTTATCAAAACAAAAAGACGAAAAAGAAAACCTATTATAAGCACTACTTAGAAATTGAAGATGATGAGGGAAAACCTATTGTAGTAAACGAAAAATTTAGAGAAAACCATAAAAATATGGATGTTTCTCAAAATAAGGTCATTGAAATTAGAAATACAATTTTCAATCATTCTAAACAAAAACAAAGAAATAGAAAATTGTACAACCAATTTACAAATAAAAAAAATGACTGGGCTTGACCACCCAGCCCAATGCTGATACGATTATTAAAATCTCAGCTGGTGCTTATAAACAAAAGCTATAAGCCTTACACAATAATGTGCAGTTCATTAAGAACATTGTTATTATAAGTTAAAAAAAATCAAAAGTCAATACTTTTTCACTAAAAAGTTGCGATGCCGCAAAAAAAATCGGCTTCGCTTTCTTTCCTATGATTAGGAATAACACAATTTAATAACAAAACGAAATCCGACGAAAAGAGTAGTGGGTAAATTTATAAACATTTCAGATGTTTGCTTATGAAATGTTTTTAAAAATGAAGCAAACAATCATAAAAAAAATATATTCAAAATTTAATTAAGTATTTAAAAAATAAAGGAGATTAAAAAAATGGCATTTGTAAAACCAATTAGAGAACAAGGAATTGTAATTAGTAAAAAATATAGTGAAGCAAGAGAAGCTGGAGAAAGTTTTGACGGTTCAAGAAAATGGGACGCGAAAGATGAAGAGTATTTTGTTGAAGTAATCAGCTGTGATGAAGATGATTTTAATGAAAAAACTGGAATTCCAAACGGAACTCGTTGTGATTATAAAGTCGATAAAGCAACATTTGACAAAGTTAAGTTTGGAGATTGGGCAAAAGTGAAGTATACACTTCAACAATTTGGAAATGGACAACCACAACCAAAACCTGAATCTTTTGCTCTTATTACAAAATAAAAGGAGAAAAATTTATGACAAGAAGATATGGAATGTCAAATGGTTGGAAAATCTTTTGGGGAATTTTAATAACAATTTTGATTATCGGTTCTGTTTTTTGTTTGACAGCATTGATTTGTGGTTCAATTAACAATTTGTCATTTGTTGAACAAATCGAGAGTTGGTTTGGTGTTGTAAAAGATGTTGCCCCTGATGTATCAGATAATATCGCTTCAACTAGCTTGTTTATAAATTAAAATTGATAAAAAGACTATCAGTTTATTGTTTTGGTAGTCTTTTTTTCTTAAAAGGAAAAATTATGTTTAATTGGAAAAGAATATCTATTGCTTGTTTAATTGTTCTTTTCGTTATTTGCACTATATTAGATGTATGGTGGTTGTATGTTCTTATGTATATGCCTGATAAAGAAGTTGTAAACACATATTATTTGGGACAAATTAAAACTGACACTGAAGAACCTGAAGAACCACAATCGGAATACATTTTCAAAGTTAGATATTTTTCAAATGAAAATAAGAATGGGTTTGAGTGTTTAGAAATGGAGTTTACTGGCTTTCTGGATGAAAACAAAGAGTCCTTCTATCATATGGGCTTGCAAATTGTTGGAAATACAGAAAATGATACTTTAATTTCTTGGGACACAATAGCAGATACTTCAACAAAAGAATATAATAAAAAAGAAAATACCGGTTTGTTTGGTATTAACAAAAATCATTATTACAATCTTTGGAGAACTCTCTATCCTGAAAATGGTTCTTTTTATTCCTATCAATCATCAGATAACTTTACTTATGATGTATCAAACAGATTGTTGTCTATTGATGATTTAGTAGTTTCATTTGGTAATGACGAAGATATTTTTAAACTAGCGTTCAAAAATCATTATATAGATGAAGATTTTGATAATTATATGGGCAGAAGTCCTGCAGGTTTCTATACAAACGGTTTTTTGAAAATGGTTTATAATTATGTTTATTATGATTATTATATTAATTATGATGTTAATGCTTTTGCATTTTATATGTATAATTCAATCAAAGATTTTTCAAATGGGAAGCATAGCGCAAGTTTAATTCAATTCCCAAACTTGTTTGATTATGCTATATATGACGGAAATACTTTTAATGATGTTTCTGAAGCAACAAATTCTAAAGTAAGTGAATTAAGAAGAGATATGTATACTATTTACATTGAAAAAAATGCTGACGGAATTCAAACTGCAAATGATAGTTTGTTTAAGAAAGTCAAAGGTTCTTCTGAATTTAATTATGTTGGAGATGATGGTTCATCTATTATTAAAAATGGAGATTATTTTAGTGGAAAAACAGTAGTTGATTGTGATATTTATGACTTTGATTTTGTAAATATTCGTGATAATTTATATGCTTTGAAATTAAATAAAGATTTCTGTTCTTATTATGAAAAGTATTCTGAATACATTAAATTGTCTATTTGCATTGATTTAGATGTTTTAAGTAAAAACAATATTGAATTTTATGGTTTTACTTCAGATTCAGGTTTATCGAAATTTGATATTTATGAGTGTTACACTCTAAAAAATGAGAATGGACAACCTGTTAAATTGGAGGTGCCCGTATGTTAAATCTATTATTTAACCCAAGTTTCTTTGTAGGAATTTTTGTGGCAGTTCTGATTGTATTCTTGATTGTTTTAATGATAAAGCATCCATCTTTTAGACTTGCATGTTTCTTCATTTTAGTGATTGTTTATGTTTTTGTTACATTATATTGTGTAATTAATTTAAACATTTATTACAATGCTTCAGGTGGAATTATTGGAGAAGTTACAGGGTTGTTTTCCCCAACTGTTTCTGTTGAAGAGTCAGTTTTTAATTTTGACAATCTTGAATTGGTTCAATATTTAGATACTGATACATATTATTGTAAAATTACATCAAATAAAGTTGTAACAGTCGATGATGAAAAAGATTATGTGGTTTATGTGAACGATAAACCATGTTCAAATGTTATTGTCAATAAAGAATTGCTTTCTGCAGATTATCATTATTTGTTTTTTGATGAAAATAACAATTTGCTTTGTGACGACACTCTATTTATCAGATTTTCATTTGGAACTAATGAATCATATTGTTATGTCGAAACTAAAAATGGTTCTGAAAGCGTTCAATTTTGGAATTATTATTTTAACCGAAATAATTTTGTTGTTTCTTTTAAAGAAAACAATTATGTAAGTGATTCTGAAATAAAATATGGAACTGGAGAAATTCCACAATTATTTAAAGTTGATTATGTTTATACTGAAAATCAAATAGAAACAAAATTTTATGAAGAAAATTCAAAACTTGAACTTGCAAATATTGTTGGAATTGAAAATTGGACAATTGATGATGTCGTTGTTGATGAAACTTATGCTATTCAATCTGATTTGACAGTTAAAGCAAATTTTTATGACATATCAAGTGCAGTTAATTGTGGATATTATGAAGAAGTATTTGTTGGGGATGGTACGTTTTTGCTTTCGAATTTAGATGTTGAAGGAATAAATAATACTGGTGCAATTTATTTTTATCTTGATGAAAACGAAAACGAACAGATGATTTTGTTTAAGGATGACTATGGTTGGAATTCTCGTTGTGTTTCATATAATAATAACGGATGTATTGAATTTGATTCTCCATACGATAATGTAAGAAATTTTGTGTTTGATACTAACACAAAAGTTGGATATTGGGTGGATGATTTTGGATTTAATTATGATTATTTCTTCAATTATATTTGTTCAACATGTTATGAAATTGTATATTCCGTAGAAGGTCAAGAAGGAGTTTATTTGTATAACTATACTTGGAATACAACAAAAACCTTGATTGAAGATGGTTATTGGAACTCTTTTAAAACCAAATTTGATGGTTCGTATGTTGGAAATGTAGTTAAAATTTCAAATTCTGAAAGTAAGACTTATTATACTTACAATTTTGTTACTGATGAAATTAAGTCTTATACCACAAGTGATGATGATATTGTTCATATTTAAAAAGTTTATGTAAACTCAAAATACAAATTTTAATTAAAGGAGAAAAATTATGTTTAAAAAAATAATTTGCACAACGTTTGCTGGGCTTGGACTTGCTGGTGCATTCGCCGGCGGTGTTGTGGTGATGAATAATCGTGCAAACGATGTTATTGCCGAAGAAAAACAAA
>CAYOEW010000003.1:36906-43836 GCA_964403245.1 uncultured Lachnospiraceae bacterium | reverse complement strand
GGTGACCAAATGCCAGTTCACATCCCACTTTCAATCGATGCAAGAACTGAAGCAAGAACATTGATGCTCGCTTCAAACAACATCTTGAAACTTGCTGATGGAGAACCAATTGTAACTCCTGCACAGGACGTTGTGCTTGGATGTTATTATTTGACATTGATCAAACCGGGTGCAAAGGGTGAAGGAAGCATCTTCGCTTCAAGAAATGAAGTGATTTATGCTTATCAAACAAAAAATCTTGACCTTCAAGCCGAAATCACTGTCAGACTTGAAAAAGAAGTTGACGGAAAGAAATATACAAAACGTGTAACAACATCTGTTGGAAGAATTTTGTTTAACAACATCATTCCACAAAACTTGGGATATGTTGACAGAACAAACCCTGACAACATTTGTGAACTTGAAATCAACAGAGAAGTCAAGAAGAAAGACCTTGGAAAAATTGTTTCAGTTTGCTATGAAAAACTTGGAACAACAGAATGTTCAAAACTTGTTGACAGACTCAAAGAAATTGGATATAAATATTCAACTCTTGCTTCAATTTCGGTTAACATTTTTGATGTTGTTGAACCAAAAGAAAAAGCAGAAATCGTGAAAGAAGCGGACGCAAAAGTTTTGGAAAATGAAAAATTGTTGCGTCGTGGACTTATTACACTTGACGAAAAAATCAACGAAAACGTTGCAATTTGGAATGATGCAGTAAGCAAAGTTCAAGCAGCGGTTATGAAAGATATGGACACATTCAACCCATTCAATTTGATGGTTGGTTCAGGTGCTCGTGGAAACGCCGTTCAGCTTAACCAGGACTGCGGTATGATTGGAATTAAAGCAACTGCTTCTGGTAACAAAAACGACACTCCAATCAAGTCATCCTTCAAACAAGGACTTACTCCAATTGAATATTTCATCAACTCTCGTGGTTCGCGTAAAGGTCTTTCTGACACTGCGCTCAAAACTGCTGACTCTGGTTATTTGACTCGTCGTCTTGTTGACATTGCTCAAGATGTTGTCATCACAACAGAAGACTGCTTTGCTGATAATGGCGAAAAAGTCAAAGGTGTGAAAGTGTCAGACCTTGTCAAAGACGGATTTGTTCAAGAAACTCTTGAAGAGAGAATTTATGGAAGAGTTGCTGTTTCTGACATTGTTGACCCACAAACAAAAGAAATCATCGTTCCTGCAAACACAATGATTTCAAAAGAACAAGCATCGCGCGTTACAAAGGCTGGAATTAAGGAAGTTGAAATCCGCTCTCTCATCACTTGCCGTTGCAAACATGGTGTTTGTGCAAAATGTTATGGAAGAAACTTGGCTGGAAAAGATATGGTTACACTTGGCGAAGCAGTTGGAATCATCGCTGCTCAATCAATTGGTGAACCTGGAACACAGCTTACGATGAGAACTTTCCACACTGGTGGTGCTGCTGTCGATGTCGACATTACACAAGGTCTTCCTCGTGTCGAAGAAATTTTTGAAGCAAGACGTCCAAAAGGAGAATGTTTGCTTTCTGAAGTTTCTGGAAAAGTTAAGATCAAAGAAGACGCAAAGACATATCAAATCACAATCATCACTGGTGAAGGCGACATTGACTATGAGGTAAGAAAACCTGCAGTTTTGAAAGTTAAAAATGGCGAAACTGTTGAACCTGGCACTCAACTTACTGCCGGTGCAATCAACCCTTCAGACCTTCTTGTCACAAAAGGACTTAAAGGTTTGCAACAATATTTGTTGTCAGAAGTTATTTCCGTATATCGTGGACAAGATGTTAAGGTTAATGACAAACATATTGAAATCATCATTCGTCAGATGTTGAAGAAAGTTAAGATTGAAGATTCTGGTGATACTGCTTTGCTTACAGGAGCTGTTGTTGACGTTTCACGTTGTGAAGAAGAAAACGAAAAGGCTCTTCGTGCTGGTGGCAGACCTGCAATCGCAAGAAGAATTTTGCTTGGAATCACAAAAGCTTCTCTTTCAACTGAATCCTTCCTTTCTGCTTCTTCCTTCCAAGAAACATCAAGAGTGCTTACTGATGCTGCTCTTAAAGGAAAGGTTGACAATTTGGTTGGTATCAAAGAAAACGTTATCATCGGAAAACTTATCCCTGCTGGAACTGGCTTGAGAAAATACAGAACTGTTGTTCCAGTAAAAATTGAACAAGATGAAACTGTAAATGGATAATAAAAAAAAGACAAGATTTTGAAAATATTTCAAAGTCTTGTTTTTTTATTGTTTGTGAGATTTTTTTTGAAAAAGCGGACAATTTTTGTGAATATTTGCACATATGTTAATATATTTGATGAAATATATGGTTTTTGCGAATGTAAAGCAATATTTAAACAAAAAAATCTTGAAAAACGCGTGAGCCTGTGATAAAATGAGAGTGGAGAGAAAAATGATTGATTTGGAAAGGATTGATTTTTCAAGACTTGAAAAGGATGAACTGCTTCTTGATTGGCTTATTGTTTATTCAAGGCTGATTTCGGATGGAAATTTTGAAAAACACAAAGATGAACTTAAAGTTTTGGCTTTTTCTGGACAGTTGAAAGCACTTGCATTTTATTTGGCGAACGAAGAATTTGAAAAACGTGATGAAAGACTTGTAAAGTTGGCTGAAGATATTGAAAAGAAACTTCCTTTTGGGAAACATACGCCAGAAGAATTTGAAGTTGTCGCATTTTTGCACCTTTCGGATATGGTTGATGTTTTGTTGCCAGAATTGAAAATACACAATGTCAAACAACTCATTTATGGCACCGAATTGGCATATATCAAATTTGACGAAATAAAAAACCAATATGATCACAGAAGATATTATGATTTTTTTGAAGATAAATCATATTCAAAGAAAGAGTTTGTTTCAAGAGTGTATGTATATTTTGACCGTTGGGCTTGGCTTGAAAGATGTTTGAGAAATCAAACCGGTGATTTTTCACAGCCTTTGAAGATGGCACAACTTGGATATTATGGAAGATATTTCAAGCACAGAGATGTTGTTGATGCTTGTTCTTTTTTGGATATTTACAAGGGAAGTATGGGGGACTTGTTTGAATATAAACTTGCGAAGAAATTGTCGAATGGGCAGGAATATTCCGCTTGGGAAATTGGAAAATTTATGAAAAAAGACTGCAAAAAAAACAAAGACCACATTTCAGAATTGACCTTTGTTATTGGAAAGCAAAATGCCGGGACATTTTCAAAGTTAAATTCAAATTGTTATTCAAAAAACAGTAAAAAAATTATTAAAAACATAGCCGAGAAAAAACTTTCTTGGGAATAAATGTCTGTTTTTGGGGTGAAAAGACTCTTTTTGTTGACAGAAACAGCCAAAAAGATGTATTATTTTTGAAAGGAGTTTTGTTTTGAAAAAAATGATTTTGACGGGTATCAAGCCGACAGGGTATGCCCATTTGGGAAATTATATTGGTGCAATTCGACCTGCAATTGAATTGAGCAAAAGTCAAGAGTATGACTCTTTCTTTTTTGTTGCTGACTATCATTCGCTCACAACACTGAACAACAAAGAAGAGATGCAGGAATATGTTTATAACATCGCTTGCACATGGCTTGCTTGCGGACTTGACCCTGAAAAAGTGGTTTTCTATCGCCAATCCGAAGTTCCTGAAACATTTGAACTTAATTGGATTTTGAGCAATGTCACTCCAAAGGGGCTAATGAACAGAGCACACGCATACAAGGCAATTGTTGAGAGAAATGTTGAAAACAAGGAAGATGTGGACAATGGCGTAAACATGGGGCTTTATAACTATCCAATTTTGATGGCTGCGGACATTTTGCTTTTTAATGCTGACCTTGTTCCAGTTGGACTTGACCAAAAACAACATATTGAAATTGCGAGAGATATCGCAACTTATTTCAACAACAAATATGGCAAAACTTTCAACATTCCAGATGGCTACATTCAAGACAAAGTGCTTCTTGTTGGACAAGACGGAAGAAAAATGAGCAAAAGTTATAACAACGCAATCCAACTTTTTACAACAGAAGAAGTTTTGCGAAAATCAATCAACAGAATCGTGACTGACAGTTCTTTGCCAACTGATCCAAAGAGTTTGGATTGCACAATCAACAAATTTTACAAACTCTTTGCAACCGAACAGCAACAAAAAGAGTTTGATGAAATGCTTACAAATGGAATTTCGTGGGGTGAGGCGAAGAAAAAACTTTTTGAACTCATGAATGCATATATCAGCCCAATGAGAGAAAAATATTTTTACTATCAATCTCACAGAGAGTTGGTTGACGAAATCTTGAGAAAAGGCTCTGAAAGGGCGAGAAAAATTGCTCGCGAAAATTTGGACAAAGTTCGCCTTGCAATTGGCGTAAATCCACAAAATTTTTGATTTTTTGGGGCAAATGGAATAAAAATTAAAACATTTTTTTGTAAAATCCACAAAATTGCTTGATTTGAACTGAATTTGTGATATAATATAAACATCCATAAAGAGTGTGTGAGGGACAGCCCCTTTGATCACACAGCAACCTGCAAATGCAAGGTGCTAAAGGCTGATTCGATGGGAAAATATGAAAATGCAAAATCCTGTCGAATGTGATGGGATTTTTCTTTTGAATTTTGATTAAATTTCTGAACGAAAAATGATAAAAATGCTTTGTGGAAAAAGGAGAATAATATGAACAAAATGATTACAAGTGAAAGCGTGAACATTGGACATCCAGACAAGACATGTGACTGTATTGCGGATGCTTTTTTGGATGAAGCATTGCGACAAGACCCAAACAGCCAAATGGCAGTGGAGTGTGCAATCAAAGACAACAAACTTTTTGTGTATGGGGAAGCAACGACAAATGCAAAAATTGATTACGACCAAATCGCAAAAGATGTTTTGAATGATGTGGGATATGAGTGTGATTTTGAGATTATCAAGCAAATCAGCACACAAAGTCCAGACATCAATCAGGCGGTTGTCAAAAATGTTTTGTGTGCAAACGATCAAGGTATGGTTTTTGGTTATGCGACAAACGAAACAAAGGAATTCATGCCACTTCCAATCATTGTTGCTCACAAATTGATGAAAAAATATGACGAATTTCGAAGAAAAACTGCTGGTTTTTTTGCTGACGCAAAAAGTCAGGTTACAGTGAAATATGAAGATGAAAATCCTGTTGAAATTGACACAGTTTTGATTTCAGTTTCTCATTCGCCTGACAAAAATTTTGATGAAATTCAGAGTGAAATCATTCAAAATGTTATTTTGCCAGTTTTGGATGAGTATTTGGAGTTTTTTCCTGCTGAACCAAGATTTATTGTAAATCCAAGTGGAAAATTCACAATTTGGGGCTCTTTCGGTGACAGTGGTTGTGTTGGAAGAAAAATTGTTGTTGACACATATGGTGGAGTTGGACGGGTCGGCGGTGGCTGTTTCAGTTCAAAAAATGCCACAAAAGTTGACAGAAGCGGAGCATACTACGCAAGATATGTTGCAAAAAACATCGTTGCAAATGGTTTGGCGGACAGATGTGAAATTCAGGTTGCATACGGAATTGGGCTTGCTCATCCAATTTCAATCAATATTGACACCTTTTCAACCGAAAGAGTTCCGCTTGAAGAAATTTATGATTTTGTTAGCCAAAATTTCGATTTCTCGCCTGACAACATGATCAAAGAACTTGATTTGTTGAAACCAATTTATAAACAAACTGCTTGCTTTGGTCATTTTGGGCGCGATGAGTTCCCTTGGGAAAAATTGAAAAAAAATATCAGAATAAATTCAAATTCTTTTTGAGAAACGAAAAATGATATGCTATATTAAGTGTAAGGAGGGGGTATGTTGGAAGATGTTAGAGGAGATTTGGACCCACTTTTTCAACAAGCTTTGAAGAAGTGTATTGAAAAAGGAAATGCAAATGCAACTTTCATAAGACGTCAATTTCAAATTGGTTATCCAAGGGCAGCGAGAATTGTTGATCAGATGGAAGATGCGGGATTTGTGTCCGAAATGGATATTAAATTTCAAAGAAAAATTTTGATTACAATGGAAGAATTCGAAAAGATTTTTGAAGAAAAATAAAAAAACAGCAGATTTGCTGTTTTTTTGTTGTTTTATTCAGATTTTTTGCTCTTTTTCTTGCTCTTGCGATGATTTTGAACAACAATGTCATCATAACCATTTTCTTTTTCGAGTTGTTTGTTGAAAAATTCATCAAACCCGATTTTTTTCTCAAGGTCAAATTCTTCTTTGTTCAAAGTTGTGAAACAAGCAAAATATACCTTTCTTTTGAAGAGTTTTCCATATTCAAGAAAACGAACTTGTGGGTAGCAGAAATATGGTTGAGTGATGAATCCGGCGCACATGTCTGTGCATGGAGCAAATGGGGTATAGTCTTCATCTATGCTGAATGTGTGACCAACAGCCAAAAATGTGTCATTGTAAAGCGGAAGTCTTGTTGCAAGTGTCAATGTTCTGAATGGCCAAAAATATTCTTCTTTATGTATGCTTTCTTCATCAAATTTCCAATCTTTTGGCAAAAGCATAATAAGTTCCATGCGGTTGTGTGGAGTTCCCTTCATTTTGTATCCGCTCATGCCCATTGTTGCGATGATTTGATATGGAAATTCTTCAGTTGCGAGATAGTGAACAAAATCCACATGCATTCCATCTTTGGTGTCCAATTCGTGGATAATAACGCCACTGTCTTTTGCGCCAATTTCTTCAAAATATTTTTTGTAGTGATTTTGAATTTCAATCATATCTTTCAATTTAAGTTTGTGACTCATATTTTTTCTCCTTGTTGTTTTTGATTTGTGTAAAAGCAAAATTTATGCCCTTTCTTTTTAAAAGATAACATATAATCAGAAAAAAGTCAATTTATTTTAATCTGTGAGATAATTATGAATTATAATCATAAGGAATTTTGTTTTTCCTGTCGCCAAGCAAGTTTAGGATGTATCCA
>CAYOEW010000003.1:0-36806 GCA_964403245.1 uncultured Lachnospiraceae bacterium | reverse complement strand
CTTCCCTGTCATTTATCACTTTAACATCATCATATATGTTCATTTTATTTTACCTAATCAATGCATCCATTATATCACATCTCTTTTGTTTTTGTGAATTCGATGTGATTATAAAATGAGAAATTTTTGAAAATTGAGAAAGTGTGCAAAAAATTTTACTTCTATTTGTTTGATTTAAGTGGATAATATTTTGTTAAGCATTGCAAAAGTGAAATCAATTTTGCGGAATATGAACCATATTCGCTCACATCCACAAACTCGTTAGGTTTGTGTGCCAATGCCAAGTCGCCAACCCCAAATATGACCGCATCGCCAGAATATTCGGTGTAATATCCCGCTTCACAACCACCTGAAAAAGAGTCAACATCCAACTCTAATTCCTGTGCAATATTTTGGATTTTTTCAGACTTCTGCTTGTTGAAGGCGGGGATTGCCAAGGTGTTGATGATTTCAACTTTCAAATCGTTGTATTGCTGTGTTAACAGGTTTGAGAATTCGTTTATGTCAAGTTCAAATTGTTTGATATCGTCAAGATAAATTGACCTGATATCAAAAGTTAATTCCGCGTAGTCTGGAACTTTATTTACAACTTCACCACCTTTGATAACTCCGCAGTTTGAGGTTAATTTATAATTTTTCTGGTTTTCTTCAATGAAAGAAACGAGTTTTGCACATGCGCAAATTGCGTTTGTTCCCTGGTTTAAAATACTGCTGTGACAAGCTTTACCATAAATTTTCACCTTATATTCATAGCAGGCATTTGAGCATAAGTTAAATTTTGAATTTGTTGGCTCTCCAATAATTGTAAAGTTTGGTTTTATGTTCAAATTTTTTAATGTTTCAATTAGCAATTCAATTGAAATCAATTCGGTTTCTTCATCCGATGTCAATGCAAAAATAATCGGATAGTCAATCTTTTTTATTTCTTCAAGTTTGTCCAAAATGATTGCAGTAAAACTTTTCATATCAATTGAGCCTAATCCATATGCCTTGCCATTTATTATTGTTAATTCATATGGATTTGTGTTGTATTGTTGCTCGTTTGCCTTGACTGTGTCAATGTGTCCGGCAAGAACAATTGGGTTAACATCCTTCAAATTTGTGTTTATCCCGGCAATCAAAATTTTTTTATTTGAACCAAAAATCTTTACTTCTTCCACTTTGTTCATCAATTGATTTTTTATAAATTCCAAAATTAAGTCGCAGTTTTCATCTGACCTTATTTTTACCAATTCTTTTAGTTTTTCTAATGTTTTCATAGTTTCTCCTTATAATCTTTTAAAGATACAAAAAACCCGCTGATTTAGTTTGCAAGCAAAACATATCAACGGGTTAGGGTATCTCAAAGAAATTTGAATATGTTTTGCAAGTTCAACAAAAAGACACTCACAAAACATAATTTGTGAATGTTTAATTATTTATGATGCAAATGCATAAACAAATTCAACATATATCTCTCCTTCTTTTTCAGGTTAACACAAAATTTGTGTTGTGTCAACAATTTTTTACAAATTTAAAATTGATTTTATTTAAAGATATGCGAACGTGTTAAATTATTTTGATGAAGGAATTTGCATTTTATGAGTCATAATCATAAGGAATTTTGTTTTTCCTGTCGCCAAGCAAGTTTAGGATGTATCCATCTTCAACCTTGCACCACCATGCGGGGTTGTTGAGTGGAAGGGATTCTAAAATATTTTCATCAGAAATATCATCGTTTTTCCATACAAGTTCAAGATCTTCAATTTTAATTGGAATAGAAATGTCATCTTCCAATTCGTCATAATGTTCTTCAAACCACTTTGGGTCATTTTTGTGTATTTCAAAGTTTTTGTCGATGAAATTGACATAGAAAGAATTGTCCCTTATTTCACCAAGAATGATTCTTCCAACCATACCTTTAAAAACGCCTTCTTTTTTGTATTCTTCCCTGTCATTTATCACTTTAACATCATCATATATGTTCATTTTATTTTACCTCCAAATATTGTAGTGTTTTGTATTTTCCCGTTAGGATAAACCATAAATCCAGTTTGAAATTTGTAAGTTTTGCCTTGTTTTTCATTGATTCCAGGCACGGATGCAATGATCGTTATTTGAAAACCAAATCCGTCATATTTAAAAATCGAATAGTCGCCATTTAAATACTGTTGTTGTACTGATGTTGTATATGAATCTTTAAAAAGTGTTTTGTCTGCGATGGTGTATCCCCAAGCTGTTGCAAGTCCATTTTTACGATCAAAAAAATCATAAATTTTATCATCTTTAACGACAACATTTAAAGTTTTTTCAGTTGGATTGGGAATTGCAATTTCTTTGCAGTGGCAATGTGGGTGATAGAGTCCATCAATTCCTTTGAGTTTTTCAAGAACTTTGTCAGAATATTTGGTGTAATCAAATCGCTCAGGTTTTTTACCATTTTCATTTTTAAACCAGCATTGATTAACCACAACACACTTAACACAATGCGGTTTCACTGCTTTTGCATCGACGCCAATATCTTTTATTATTGGAACATTATCCATTGTCCATTGTGATTTTGGGTCCTGTACCTGTATCCATTCGCTGAAACTTGCCAAAAGTTTATCAAAAATATCTTCAAACATTGTCATTATATCACATCTCCTTTGTTTTTGTAAATTTGATGTGATTATAAAATGAGAAATTTTCGAAAATCAAGAAAGTGTGCCAAAAATTTTAAATAACAATTTGAATCTCTGTAAAAAAACACATCTTTCGATGCGTTTTGCTGGTGCCGAAGGTGGGAGTCGAACCCACATGAAGTTGCCCTCGCGGGATTTTGAGTCCCGTGCGTCTGCCATTCCGCCACTTCGGCATTTTTTGTCTGAAACGGCTTTATTTTAGCATATATAAAAAAATTTGACAAGTATTTTGCAAAAAAAATATTGTTTTACATCAAATTTTTGGCTTTCTTCTCTTTTTCGCAGTCAAAAAGCGCTTAAAACATTTTGATTAAAAGGTGTTTGTAACTAAAAAGGTGTGTTTTCCATAGGATGTTTATGGGAGGTGTTATCAAAATGCTTTTCAGAAATCAAAATAATGGTTGTTGCTGTCCTTCAAGACAACAAAGTGTCATCTATGCAGTTGGGCCAACCGGTCCTGCGGGTCCGCGCGGAGAAACTGGCGCGACTGGTCCGCAGGGAGAAAATGGAACGGCAGTTGCTTCAAGTTATGGAAGTTTTTTCACTACTGCATCGCAATCAGTCAACAATGAGCCTTTTATATTGCAAAACACCCTGACTTCAAGTGGGATTACGCTTGACACGTCCACTGGGGTTGTGACATTGCCAAATGTTGGAGTTTACAAAGTGGATTATGGTGTGTATGTTGCAAGTGGGGCGGTTTCAAGCGACAGTGTGGTGCTTCAACTTAATGGAACGAATGTAACCGGCACGGCAAGGGGACTGGCAAATGATTCAATGATTGATGCAAGCGCAATTATTGCGACAGCCACCGAAAACAGCACATTGAACATTCAAATTGTAAGCACAAGCGAAGTGACTTTTCTTGATGATGACGGCATAAATGCATATCTTGTGATTGTTCAGATTGCGTAGAAACAAGCGAAAAATGTCGGAAGCGAAAACTTCCGATGTTTTTTCTTTTAAGTTCAAAAAGTTTTGAGTGAAATTGATTTGGAGATTTGGCGGGAATATATTATAATAAAGTATATTAAGTTTAAGGTTGAAGACATGATTTTTAAGAAATTTTTTAACAAAGACTCCGCACAGGTTGTGGAGTTGGCAAAAGAATTCAATGTCTTGCCAACAACTATGTATTTGATTTTGTCGCGCGGTTTTTCAACAAGAGAGGAAATTGAAAACTATCTTTCAGTAGGGGCATTTTTGGACCCATTTCTTATCAAAAACATGAAAGAACTTTGCGACAGAGTGCAGTTGGCAAAGCATATGAAAGACAAAGTCCTTATTTTTGGGGACTATGATGTTGACGGGGTGAGCGCCACCGCAATTATGCTCAAAACTCTCAAAAAATTGGGAATTGATGCTGATTTTTATCTTCCAAACCGCTATATTGATGGCTATGGTCTTACATGCGATGTTTTGGACAAGATTTCAAAAAAGTTTGCGCCAGATTTGATTATCACAGTTGACTGTGGAATTTCTTGTCACGATGAAGTGGAATATGCAAAATCGCTCGGGATTGAAGTGATTGTTACCGACCACCATGAAATTCCTGAAATTCTGCCGGATACAATTGTCTTGAACGCAAAAATTGAAGGACAAGAATATCCTTTCAGAGAACTTTGCGGAACTGGGCTTGCATACAAAATCAGCGAGGCATTGTTGGGAACAAAAAAAGCAGAAGAGTTTTTGCCTATTGCCGCAATTGCAACAATTGCTGACATAGTTTCTTTGACGGGTGAAAATCGAAATATTGTCAAGCGTGGGCTTCGTTGCATGGAAAAACTTCCGCTGGGAGTTCGAATGCTTTTCAAAGAAAACAAGGTGTCAATTTCAAAGCCAAATTCGACAGATATTGCCTTCAAAATTGCTCCAAAAATCAACTCTTCCGGAAGAATGGGTGATGCAAGTGACAGTTTGATGCTGTATCTGACCGAAGACCCAGTTGTTGCAAGAAAATATATTGACAAAATCAAAAAACACAACACAAAAAGGCAGGAACTCTCCGCTGAAATTATGCAAGATTGTGAAAAGGCAATTTCAAAAATGGATTTGTCAAAAACCCGAGTAATTGCGCTTGCTTCAAAGAAGTGGGATCAAGGAATTTTGGGGATTGCCTGCGCAAGACTTGTTGAAGAATATAATCGTCCAGTTTTTCTCTTTTCGCTTGTTGGGGACACGTTGCACGGCTCGGGCAGAAGCATTGATGACATCAACATTCACGAACTTTTGTCATCTTTGCAGGATATTTTGGAAACATTTGGTGGACATACAATGGCGGCGGGGTTGACGCTCAAACGCAAGAACTATGAAGAGTTTGTCAGTCGCGTGAACGGATTTGTTTTTGAAAAAGTGAATGACAAAGTTTTCATGCCAATCAAATATTATGACCTTGACATCAAATCCGAAGATATTACTGACAGATTTTTGAGCGAACTTGAACTTCTTGAACCATTTGGATGCGGAAATCCACGTCCAAAGTTCAGAATAAGCGCAGAAAACATTGAACTTGTTCCAAGAAAATATTCTCCAGCGCATGCCGACATCAAAATTGGAGATTTGAGCCTTGTATATTTCAATTTTACAAAGAATTTCAACGCTCTCAAGTTTGCAAGATACAAATCATTTATTTTTGAGTTTCAAGGAGAAAACAAAAGCGGAATTGTGAGCGATTTTGACCCGGGAAGTTTCATCACACCAGATGCACATATGTTCACATATCCGTTGCAATATGAACAACTTGCTTTTGACGAAAATCAGCCAGCAAAATATTCTTTTTATCCGCAAAGCGAACTTTTGAATTATGTCGCAGGCACAAGTCAGACGGTTTTTGGAACGGCTTTTGTGGCATATTCGGCATATGACTTTGTGAACTTTTCGAAAGAATATTCAAAAGACGGAATTTATCACATTGGAATTTGTGATGACCATGAAGTTGGATTTAACAGTTTGCTTCTCTCTCCAACTGGCGTGGAGTGGGCAAAAAATTTCAATCGAATTGTCTTTTTGTCAAAACCAATGGATGAGGGGTTCGTTGCAAAACTTAATCAAGTGACAACCGCTGAAATTTGTCTTCCAATTGAGAAGGAAACAGACACTGCAAGACTTCAAAATCTTGACCTTTCAAGAGAAACATTTGGAAAAATTTTCAAAGTTTTGACTGGGAAAAATTATGTGAATTTTCACTCAATTTTTGATGTATATCAGCAGAAATTGAAAGGAAAAGTTGGATTTGACACATTCTATGTTGCATATCAAGTCTTTAAGGAATTGGGATTGATTATTGAAGAAAAAGATGTGTTTTTGACAATATATCAAAACAAAAATGTCAAAAAATCGTTGACACAATCGAGATTATATAATAAACTTTTACTGTTGAAGAACAGCATAGGAGCAAAATGAAAGAATTAGTTTTGGAAAAAATAAGAAATAATTTCCACTTCACAGAAAACGAACAAAAGCTTGTGGATGATTGTTTTGTTGATGAAATAAATTTGCCAAGGCTTGATTGTGTGCTTGATGTCATGATTGAATATCACATGCAATCGGACATTCTTGTGCCATACATCCTTTTTCAAGCAAGAAAAACAGACAGTGATGACAGCGACAAGTTGGCGGAAAAATACTTCACTCAAGAACAGAAAAAACTTTATGACACTTTCATTACCGTCAAAGATGTGCGTGCATTGACAAGAAGTGGAGAAGTGGAAAGCATCAGAAAAATGTTTGTGGCAATTTGTCAAGATATGAGAATTGTCATTGTGAAATTTGCCACAATTTTGTTTGATTTAAGACAAATCACTTTGCCATTGTCCGAAGAAGATTATGACTATGTCAAAATGGTGAACGACATTTTTGCTCCACTTGCTGAAAGATTGGGGCTTATGCAATTTAAGTTTGCCTTTGAAGACAAATGCTTTGAACTTCTTGAACCGAAAGTTTTTGCGCAATTGAGTGGGAACAAATTGCTTGAAGATGGTGCAAATCAACAACAAATCAAAACGACCACTGAAAAATTGCAAAACATCTTGAATGAACTTGGAATTAAGGGCGAGATCCAGTCAAGACAGAAACATTTCTCAAGCATATACAAAAAATTGAAACAAAAAAAGAGCCAACTTGAAAACATCTATGACATCATTGCGATGCGTGTGCTTGTGATGACTGTTGAGGATTGTTATTCAGTTTTGGGAAAAATTCATGCGATTTACAAACCGATTCAAGGGCGCGTGAAGGACTATATCGCAAATCCAAAGCCAAATGGATATCAAAGTTTGCACACCACAATTGTTGCGGAGAACAATAGACCACTTGAAGTGCAAATCCGCACATTTGACATGCATAAATTTGCTGAATTTGGAATTGCAGCGCACTGGATATACAAAGAAAAGCGCACACAAAACAATTTTGACCAAAAACTTACATGGTTCAGACAGATGCTTGACAGTGCAAATGAACTTTCGCCTGAAGAATTTATTGAAACTCTCAAAATTGACCTTTATGGAGAATCAATTTTTGTTCAAACACCAAAGGGGAAGGTGATTGAACTTCCACAAGGCGCAGGGGTGCTTGATTTTGCATATGCAATTCACTCTGGGGTTGGAAACACATGTGTTGGGGCAAAAGTTAACGGAAAGATGGTTCAAATTTCAACCGAACTTCAAAATGGTGATGTTGTTGAAATCTTGACAAATCCAAACAGCAAAGGACCATCTCGCGATTGGTATAATCTCATCAAAACAAATCAGGCTCGTTCAAAGATGAGAGCGTTTTTCAAGAGCGAACTTAAAGATGAGAATATCCGTATTGGAAAGTCTATGGTTGAACAGGCAATCAAATCAAAAAATCTCAACCTTTCAAAAGTTGAGAAAGAAGAATATCTCATCAAAATTGCAAATGCAAATGTGATGGACAATCTTGATGTGCTTTATGCTGAAATTGGCGCGGGAAGTTTGTTAATCAATTCGGTGATTGGCAGACTTGTGAATATGTATAACAAAGACAACGTCAAAACTTTGCAAGATAATGTCATCACAGTCAAGAAAAACAAAGAAGGAGTTTTGGTTGATGGTGACAGCGGAATGCTTGTGCGCTATGCAGGGTGTTGCAGTCCAGTTATGGGCGATGATATTGTTGGATACATCTCTCGCGGAAGGGGTGTGACAATTCACAGACATAATTGTCCAAATTTGAAATATTTGGAAGCAGAGAGGCTCATCAAGGCTGAATGGCAAGATTCCAAAGGAGAAAGTTTTACGACTGTCATCAAAATCCACACGGATATTGGGTCAAATGTGTATAACACGCTCAACGCAGTTGCAATTTCTTTCAAAAACAAATTGAAGGGCTTTGGGTTCAAGGAAATCAAAGATGAATATGTCTTTGACGTGATTTTGCTTGTTTCAAACAAATCTGAAATTGATGAAGCAGTGAGAGTGTTTGAGAATATCAAATTTGTCAGAAAAGTTTACAGGAGTGAATAATGAAAATTGTTTGTGAAAATCCAGAATTTGAAAAAGATATGCAGGATTTGGTCAATCTTTTTTACGAAGAAGATTGTCCTTTCTCAATTCAGCATTCTTTTTCTGTGAATGGAACGACACTTGAAAGCAAACTTTTGATTGGAAGTGGCGACAATGTGAACGAAAATGTCAAAAAATACACTCTTCCACTTGTTATGGAAAAACTTCAACAAAAGAGTTTGTTGAAACGCCATTTCAAAAATCATCTCTATGAAGTTTTGAGTTTTATCTCAAAAAAATCACTGCCTTGGGGGTCGCTTACTGGTGTTCGCCCGACAAAGTTTGCACGTGACCTTGTGGAAAAGGGGGAAATCAAACCGCACCTTATTTCAGAAGTTTTGATAAGAGATTATCATGTTTCAGCGGACAAGGCAAAACTTGCTTCGGCGGTGCTTAAAAATCAAAAATGTATCATCAAAAATGACAAGTTAGTTGACCTTTTCATTAACATTCCAATTTGTCCGACAAGATGCAACTATTGTTCATTTATCTCAAACGAACTCTGCACAGTTTCTGACAAGGTGGAAACATATCTTGATTGTGTTTTGAAGGAATTGGAAGCGGTCAAAAAGGTGATTGCAGAAAAATCATACATAGTTCGCACAATATACATCGGTGGTGGAACACCAACAGTCTTGACGGCAGAACAACTTGAAAGGTTGCTTTCAAAGATTGCCTATCCGGTCAGCGAGTTTACAGTTGAGTGCGGAAGAGCGGACACAATCACGCGTGAAAAACTTGATGTGCTGAAAAAATATGGGGTGTCACGCATATCAATTAACCCTCAAACATTTTGTGAAACAACTCTCAAACGTATTGGAAGAAAAACGACCAACAAACAGGTGTTGGACGCATATATGCTTGCATTGGAATATGATTTTGTTGTGAATATGGACATCATTGCGGGGCTTACAGGGGAGAGATTTGCCACATTCAAACGAACAATAAACACACTTTTGGAACTTTATCCACAAAACATCACAGTCCACACACTTTCTGTGAAAAATGCATCACAAATCAGGGGGCAGGAGCAAAAATATGCTTCTGACGTTCCAAAAATGGTGGATTTTGCGGAAAAAACATTGCAGGAAAATGGATATAAGCCATATTATCTATATCGTCAAAAACATCAATTGGGTGGACTTGAAAATGTGGGTTATTTCAGAGATGACCATGTTTGCATTTTCAATGTTGACAGCATGGAAGATGTTTCATCTGTGATTGCAGTTGGGGCAGGAGCAATTTCAAAACGCGTGTTTAATCTTGAAAATCGCATTGAAAGACAACCAAATTGCAAATTTATTTTGGATTATATTGACCGAATTGACGAAATGATTGAAAAGAAAATTAACTTTTTCTCTTAATCTTCAAGCCCGAGCAAATAGTCCGTTGTGACATTGAATTGCTTGGCGATGTTGACAATGTCATCCAAGTCTGGAGAACGAGTTCCTTTTTCCCACTTGCCGATGGCTGTTTGGGTGTAGCCGAGAATTTTTGCCATTTGTTGTTGGGTTAAATTGTTTTCTTCTCTCAACTCTTTGAGCTTTTCAGGAAATTTTGTCATTTGTGTAACCTCTTTATATAAAAATTATATGGCAGTTTGCCTTAAAATACTTGACATATGGCATTTCGCCATATTAGAATTTGTAAAAGTGAGGTTTTTATGAAAGTAGTTGAAAAAAAGTATGTAAATGTCGAAAAAATTAAGAAATACATAAAGGACAGTCATATTTCACAACTTGAATTTTCAAAAAGATGTGGAATGAGTGTTGGCACGCTTTGGAAAATTTTTTCAGGGAACAAAAACTATAAACTTGCACAGCTTTTGGATATTTCTCACACAATGAATGTTCCTATTGGTGAAATTTTGAACAAAGACGAACTTAAAATTGTGGAAAATTAAGGAAAAACACTTTACTTTTCCTTTTTTGTGTGTTATACTTGCAGAGTCGATAAAACCTATGGCACGGGGTTTGGAGTCCTTCGACCGATTTCTGTGCTTGGGCGGATTTAATTATTTATGGAGGAATTTGAAAATGCAATCAAAACAAGAAATTATTTCAAAGTTCAAACAATCTGAAAATGACACAGGTTCTGTTCAAGTTCAGGTTGCACTTCTTACTGAAAGAATCAATCATTTGACTGAACATCTCAAAACAAATCAAAAAGACAACCATTCAAGACGTGGTCTTTTGAAGATGGTCGGAAAAAGAAAAGGTTTCTTGCAATATCTCAAAAATCAAGATATTGAAGCATACAGAAAACTTATTCAAGATCTTGGAATCAGAGAAGTTAAATAAAACGGGGAGCAATTTTTTTGCTCCTTTTTTAAAATTCGTTTGTGATTTTGATGATAATGTGTTAAAATCAGTTTATTATATTTAGGAGAATGTTATGGATTACAAAAAGTATGTTATCAACGTTGCCGGAAAAGATATTTCTTTTGAAACCGGCAAACTCTGTGGCCAGTCCAACGGCTCATGCCTTGTTCGATGTGGCGACACAGTTGTGATGGTTAATGTCACCATGAGTGCAGAACCAAAACCTGGGCAAGATTTCTTCCCACTTTCAGTTGAATATCAAGAAAAGATGTATTCAATTGGAAAAATCCCTGGTGGATTCAAAAAAAGAGAAGGCCGTCCTTCTGACAAAGCAATCTTGGTTTCAAGATTGATTGACAGACCACTTCGTCCACTCTTCCCAAAAGGCTTCTTCCACGATGTTGTTGTGGTTGCAACAGCCCTTTCAATTGACCCTGATGTTTCGCCAGAACCACTTGCAATGCTTGGCTCATCTTTCGCTCTTGCAATTTCTGATATTCCTTTCCTTGGACCTACTGGTTCAGTTCAAGTTGGATTGGTTGACGGAAAGTTTGTCATCAACCCAGACCAACAACAACGTGAACAAAGTGACCTTGCTCTCACTGTCAGCGGAACAGAAGAGGCAGTGCTTATGGTTGAAGCGGGAGCAAATGAAGTTCCTGAAAGCGTTATGCTTGATGCAATCATGCTTGCTCATGAAGAAATCAAGAAAATCGTTCACTCTTTGAGGGAAATCAAGGCTGAAATCGGAAAACCAGTAAATCCAAAAATTGTTTACTACACAATTCCAGAAGATTTGGAAAAAGATGTCAGAGAATATGCTGATAAACTTTATGACCATGTTTTGGAAACTTTTGACCGTCATGAAAGAGAAAGACGTGAAGAAGATGCAAAGGCAGATATCTTGACTCATTTTGCTGAAAAATATCCTGAAATGGAACGCGAAATTTCTGATGTGCTTTACAAAGTTAAGAAAGAAAAGGTAAGAGCACATATCTTGGAAAATGGCGTTCGTCCTGACGGAAGAAAACTTGAAGAAATCAGACCAATTTGGTGTGAAGTTGGACTCTTGCCAAGAGTTCATGGCTCAGCTGTGTTCACAAGAGGTGAAACACAAGTTTTGTCTGCTTTGACACTTGGAACTGTAAGCGATGTTCAAAAACTTGAAGGCTTGGATGATGAAGAAGTAAATCGCTATGTTCATCACTACAACATGCCACCATATGCAACTGGTGAAGCAAGAATGATCAAAAGCACCGGAAGAAGAGAAATTGGTCATGGTGCTTTGGCTGAACGTGCTCTTGAACCTGTTGTTCCAAAAGAAGATGTGTTCCCATATGCTCTTCGCATTGTTTCTGAAGTGCTTTCATCAAATGGATCATCTTCAATGGCTTCTGTTTGTGGTTCAACACTTGCTCTTATGGATGGCGGTGTTCCAATTTCTGCTCCTGTTTCAGGAATTGCGATGGGACTTATTAAAGATGAAAAATCTGGAAAAGTTGCCGTTCTTTCTGATATTCAAGGATTGGAAGATTTCCTTGGCGACATGGACTTCAAAGTTACTGGAACTGCAAAAGGTGTGACAGCAATTCAAATGGACATCAAAATCAAAGGAATTGACAAGGCAATCTTGACCGAAGCTTTGGAACGTGCAAAAATCGGAAGAATGTACATTATGGACAAACTTATTGCTTGCATCAGTCAGCCTCGTCCACAACTTTCACAATATGCTCCAAAAATCATTACTTTCACAATTGACCCAGAAAAAATCAAAGATGTCATCGGCTCTGGCGGAAAGACAATCAACAAAATCATTGACGAAACTGGCGTTAAGATTGATATTGAAGATGATGGAACTGTTTTTGTTGCATCATGTGACGCTGAAATGAATGAAAAAGCAAAGAAAATCATCCTTTCAATTGTTGAAGATGTTGAAGTTGGAGATGTGTATGACGGAAAAGTTGTTCGCATCATGAACTTTGGCGCTTTTGTTGACCTTGGTGGCGGAAAAGAAGGAATGATTCACATTTCAAAACTTTCAAACAAACATGTTGAGAAAGTTGAAGATGTTGTCAAAATTGGCGACAGCGTTGAAGTTGAAGTCATCAAAGTTGACGAGAAAGGCAGAGTTGACCTCAAACGCTTGCTCTCAAAAGAAGAAAAAGAAGCAAACGCAAGAGAAAAGGCTTCAAAAGAATAAAAACTTGAAATAATAAACAAAAACACTCATTTTCGAGTGTTTTTTTGTTTTGTAAATTGTGATTTTTGTGATATTATTTACATATGTAGAGGAGATGTTATGGATAAATTTTCTTCAAAAGAATATCTGAACAAATTGGACGCATATTGGCGCGCAGCAAACTATTTGTCTGTCGCACAACTTTATCTTTTGGATAATCCACTTTTGCGTGACCACAAATTGCAAAAAAGTGATGTGAAAAAGAAATTGGTTGGGCATTGGGGAACTGTCCCGGGGCAAAATTTTATCTATGCTCACTGTGACCGCGTGATAAAAAAGTTTGATTTGGATATGATTTTTCTTTCAGGTCCGGGGCATGGCGGAAATTTTTTGACCGCAAACTCATATTTGGAAGGTGTTTACAGCGAATTTTATCCTCAAATCTCACAAGACAAGGCGGGGATGACTCGCTTTTGCAAACAATTTTCTTTCCCGGGCGGAATTGGTTCGCATTGCGTTCCGGAAACTCCTGGCTCAATCCATGAAGGCGGAGAGTTGGGATACAGCCTTGCACATGCATTTGGTGCGGTTTTTGATAACCCAAATCTTATCGCAACTGTTGTTGTTGGTGACGGAGAAGCTGAAACTGGCCCACTTGCAACATCTTGGCATGGAAATAAATTCATAAATCCAGCATCAGATGGTGCTGTTTTACCTGTTTTGCATCTGAATGGATACAAAATTTCCAATCCAACAGTGCTTTCAAGAATTGACGGTGACCAACTTGAAAACCTTTTGAAAGGATATGGATATAAGCCATATTTTGTTGAAGGGGATGATCCTGAAAAAATGCACAAACTTATGGCAAAGGCGATGGATTGTTGTGTGAAAGACATCAGACGCATTTGGCATTATGCAAGAGATTTGCATTTTTCGCGTCCTGTTGATGACTGGCCAATGATTGTTCTTCGCACTCCAAAGGGTTGGACTGGACCAAAAGAAGTGGACGGCAAGAAGGTTGAAGGCTGTTTCAGAGCACATCAAATTCCAATTCAAAACGAAACAGAAGAGCAGTTGGAACAAATTGAAAATTGGTTGAAAAGTTATCGACCTGATGAACTTTTTGATGAAAACTATCGTTTGAAAGATGAAATTGCAGAGATTTTGCCACAAAAAGACAAGCGTATGACCGCTTCAAAATACACAAATGGTGGGCTTCTTTTGAAGGAACTTAAATGTCCAAAAATTGACAAATATGCTGTCAAATTCAGCGGACATGGAACAACAAAAGCACAGGATATGCTTGAACTGGGCGGATATATTCGTGATTTGTTCAAACTCAACGAAAAGAACAAAAATTATCGCATTTTCAGTCCAGATGAGGCGATGAGTAACCGTCTTTACAAGGTTTTTGAAGCAGAAAATCGTGTTTTTGGTGCAAAAAGACTTGATAGTGACGAAAAACTTGCTCAAAATGGACGAATTATGGACAGTTTCTTGTCTGAACATATGTGCGAAGGAATGCTTGAAGGTTATCTTTTGACAGGCAGACATGGAATGTTTGACAGTTATGAAAGCTTCATCCGTGTGGTTGACAGCATGGTTGCACAACACGCAAAATGGCTTAAAGTTGCGGGCAAAATTGATTGGCGTGCGGATATTTCTTCTCTCAATCTTCTTTTGACAAGCGATGTTTGGCAACAAGACCACAACGGCTTCACTCATCAGGATCCGGGCTTTTTGGACCATATTGTCAACAAAAAGGCGGATGTTGTGAGAATGTATCTTCCAGCAGACGCGAACTGCTTGCTGTCCTGCTTTGACCACTGCACAAAGAGTAAGAACTATGTCAACGTCATTGTTGCTTCAAAACATCCAACATATCAGTGGCTCTCCATGGATGAAGCAAAGGAACATTGCGCGAAGGGGGCTGGTGAGTGGACTTGGGCTGGAATGAATGATACAAAAAATCCTGACCTTGTTGTTGCTTGCTGTGGGCATACTCCGACAGAAGAAGCGCTTGCGATGATTTCAATTCTCAAAGAAGAACTGCCAAATTTGAATGTCAGATTTGTTAATGTTGTGGATTTGATGAAATTACAATCAAACAAAACTCATCCACATGGGCTTTCTGATGCGGAATATGACAAATTGTTCACAAAAGACAAACCTGTCATTTTCAATTTCCATGGATATGCACAACTTGTTCACCAACTTGCTTACAATCGCCACAACCAAAATCTCCATGTGGCTGGATATCGCGAAGAAGGAACAATCACAACTGCGTTTGATATGCGCGTGCAAAACCACATTGACAGATATCATCTTGTTTTGAAGGCTCTCAAATATCTTGACCTTCCAAAAGAAGATGTCACCCGAATTTCAAAGAAAATGAACAAAAAACTTGCAGAACATGAAAAATATATCAGAGAATTTGGTGTTGATATGCCAGAAGTCGCTGATTGGAAGTTTTAAAAATTGCGTTTGATTGCTGTGTGCAGTCAGACGCTTTTTTGATTGATTTTGTGACGAAAATTGTAAAATCGTTTTGAATTTTGCTGATTTTTGTTTATACTATATACATGAAGAAAATTCTCTACGGAATTTTGGCGATTTTTATGTCATTTGCAGTTGCATATGGCGGGTCTTTTGTTGTGGATAATATTGTTGAAACTTCGACTCAAACCGAAGATGTTGAAACAGCCAGTGCAACAACGAAAAGATGGATTGACATTGTGAATGATGGGTCCGGTAATTATTTTTCAAGATATGGTGGAACTGTTGAGGTTAAAGATGGTAAGACAATTGCGACAATTGGCGCTGAATTGGCAGGTGTAAACTATGATAATCCTGGTCATAAGGCACACGGTTTAAACAAAGCATCTCTTGCTCTTGCGGGGTGGAATCTTTGCACAAGAATTTGGGATGAATGGCGTGGATACACCTTAAACATCGAGTGCGACATCAACATGAGTGGTTATCGTTGGACCCCAGTTGGCACAGGGGATCTGGATATGAAATTGGATACCAGTAGTATTGGTGCTATATTTGATAATGTTGCTAATGCTAAATGGGAATCAAAACCTTTTACTGGAACTTTCAATGGAAATGGATATAAAATTTCAGGAATTTATATTTATGAATCAAAAGATACTTATGTAAATGATTATGGTCTGGAATGGGGAGGTTACTCTAATTTGGGTTTTACGATTGATCCTTTTTTTGCCAGAATTGGTTTTTTCGGAATTGTTAAAGATGCCAAAATACACGACTTCTCAATTAACGGACATGTTTATGTCGATTGTGATGGTTTTTCTGGTTATAGTAGTGCGTTGATTGATTATAATTATGATTTTAATGCTGATATTGGCGTGATTGGTTATGCAACTGGGGATTCAAGTATTGAAAATATTATCTGTGAAGATTTCAACATCTATCATTATTGTTTTTCAGATGATTATTATTTGTTCCAAACAGGACTGTATATTGGTGGAATTGTTGGAAGAATGGATGATGAATCAAAAATTTCGAATTGTATAAATCGAAATGGGTTTATTAGTTTGACTAATAAATCAACAAAAGATTCAATTTCAGAGTGTTTTGTTGGTGGAATTGTTGGAAAATATTCATCCAATAAATTTGTTGAATATTGTGCAAATTATTCTGACATCAGAATTTGGAATAGCACTTTAGAGAAGAAAAAAAGTTCATATGGGACTTTGTCTGTGGCAGGAATAATCGGAGGAGTCGGTGGTGATTCACAACGATTTAATATTTCAAATTGCTATTCATCTGGAGATATTTATTCTCATGATTATATAAGTGCATCATATTCATTATTTGGGGGGATTGTTGGCTTTTTGTTCTCCCATGATATAGGAAAAAATTTAAATAACTATGTTTGGATATATGGGTGTCATAATTATTCAAACATATATGTTGATCAAATGTATAACACTGCAATTGGCGGAATCGCCCCACGTAATGGAGCGGAAATTTACATTTCAAATTGCTCAAATTTTGGAAACATTCAAGCATGGGCAGAGCAGAAAGATAATGATGGACTTGGATTTGGTGGAATTTTGGGCGAAAGTGACAAGCATTGGACTTCTATCGATAATTGTGTAAACTATGGAGATATCTTAATAAGAGGGGAAAAGGCAATAAAATATGTTGGCGGAATTGTCGGACATGTTTGGAATAATGCTCTGATTGCAGCAAACATGAATTATGGGACTGTCAGAGGTAAGGAATGTGTTGGCGGAATTGCCGGAGAACTTGGAAGATGGAAATCAACTTTTAAAGGAGCATACACAAACTTTGCTCTTGCAAACTGTATAAATTACAGCCCTTATATAAGGGGTGAAAAATATGTTGGACAAATTGTTGGGTCAATTTGGAATCAAGGAAGAATAAAATCATGCATGTATTTGTCTGGTATAAATATAAATATGGTTGGATATTATGATAGTGGGAAATTGGAATTTTGCAAAGCAATTTCATCTTCGTCTTTATTTACTGAATACACTTACGGAATTTCTGATAAAACAACTTGGTTTAAAGGGGAGTTGGGAGATGATGGGAAGATAACAGTCGGGTCTGATGATACTTTTTCAAAATGGACATCTGACAGTTCTGTTTCCATACCGTCAAGTAATGATTATTGGGTTCTTACGTCAGCAGCATATAATTATTTAGGGAATACTGCCTTTAAAGATAAAACTGGATATAATTTTGGGAAAAATGGATATTCGTTTGTTCCAGCAAGTGCTTTAATGAAGTTTACTATTTCTGCGGAATGGAGAAAATCAGGTTCTTCAAGTTATGATTCAATTTGGATAAATGATACGTTTAATCGTGATGTTGGAAAAATTTGGACTTCAATTTCGAAAATTAGTTATTCTAAAGAATATAAAGTTGAAAGTTGTAGTTCAAAAACAGTTTTATATACAGATACGTATAGAATTGTTTGTTTGGCTGGTGCGGAATATAGTGACAATAGTTCTGTATTCCAATTTGAAGGAACTGGAAATTTTGAACTTGAAGAAGCATACTTTTTAAATTCATTTTCGTCACTTGTGGATAAAACAGAAGTTTCTTTGTCAAGTGGGGTGATTGGAAGTTTTCAAATTAATCCAATGATGGAACTTAGAGAGGAATATACACAAACATCATATCCAACTCTTTATTTGAAATTTAAAAGTAATACAAAAAATTTCAGTGATATAAAAGAAGAGAAAAAAGTTTCATATAAATATAGAACAAGAACTCTTTATGCTGATGGCGAAAGTTGTGGGGATGTAAGTTTTTATAAAAAAACAAGTCTTCCACTTGGTACCTTTTGGGATCCTTTGGGTGTAAAATCAAAAATTGATTATCAAGATGAAATCAAAATTACGATTACGCCAACAATTGGTTTTAGAGTGGAAAGTGTTGTAATTAAAGTTGGTTCGGAAACGACAAAAACTTTATCAAATAGTGAACTGGGAAGATTTTCTGTTACATTCAATTATTCATATGAAGACACGGTTTTGATTTATTTCACAAGAGTTGATTATATTGTGAGATTCTATTCGGATGAAAAAAATGATGGAAATTTATTATGTGCATATGCAGGTGTAAGGGTTGCGTTGCCTGGACGGATTGTTGTTTCTGAGATCGCATCTCAATGTATGTTGAATAAATCGAAAAGTAGTTTCATGTCATTTGGTTACACATACACATTCAAAGTTGATGGAAAAGAAGATCCATTTTTGGAAAATATTCATCCAAGTGGTGAAGGAAGAGAGATTGAGTTTTCTGCGACAAAATTCATTGGGACAGAAAATAATCAATTCAGCGATATAAATTCAAACGAGATTGACATTATTGTCACTCGGACGGCATTGGAAATCAGTTTAAATGTTTTCACATATGCAGACAAATATAATTCTGACACATTTTCAAAGTCTTCAAATGGTGGAACAGTATCTGCTCCAGAAACTATTTCGTTAAAAGATAATTCTTCTTTTACAGTTAGGTATGAAAAAAATAATGGATATAATCTTTCTAATATTTTGTTTAGCAACACTCAAGATGAAGACATTGGAGCTGATGACAATTATTTGAGTGTGTCTCCGGTATATAGAAGGCCCATAATTGATAGAAAAAAGACATCAAAAACTTACAAAATTCAAACCTTGATTGACAGTTATATTGCCAAATATTGTGATTATAAACAGTCGGAGTGGCAATCATATGAAATCAATGTTTTGGTTTTGTTTGAGTTGAAAACTTATACCTTTAAGTTTTCGACTGAAGATTGTCCAAGTGGAATGTCATACAAAATCACAATTGAAAACGGAAAAGGAACAAATGGTGGGAATACAATTCTTACATGTGGAGCACATGATATCACAAGCGTAACTGTCAAATATTTCACTCCAATCACAATCACCAGTGACACTGGTGATTATTACAAATATCGCTATTTGGGGTTGTATAATGACACCGAACTTCTTACGACAGGCACAAAGTATTCATTTTTTGTCAATCCAAATGATAATTCTCTGTCAACCCTGACAATTTCACCGAAATATCAGGAATTTGCGACGACCACACAGGCGGGATTTGATGCGTACTATAAAACCATTGAAAATCCTGATGCAACAGCAAAGAATGTTTACAAAATTCAATCGGCAGAAGACCTTGTTCTTTTAAGTCAAAAGGTGAACGCTGGGGAAAGATTTGCTGATTACAAATTTGTGCAAACCGCAAACATTGACATGTCCGGGATTGATTTTAATCCGATTGGAAATGGAGATAATCCATTTATGGGAGTATATGACGGCGGAAACTACACAATTTCAAATTTGAAAATTGTGGGTGGAAACAAGATTTCATATGTTGGTTTGTTTGGCTATACGGAATATGCAACAATCAAAAATTTGACAATCAAAGACAGCTCTTTTGCGGGATATTCATACGCAGGTGTTTTGGTCGGAAAGGCTGTTAAAACAACCTTTGAGAGAGTGAATTCATATAACTGTGATTTTGATTCCAAATCGGTGGATGTGTATGATATTTATGGGGGAACAGTCAAAAAAGGTCAAAAGTGTACATATTATCTTGCTGCTGATGATGTCCCAGAACTTTCCGAGCAAGATCACAGCGAAATTTCAAATGACATCGCCGGGCGACAGAGCGTTGGTGGACTTGTTGGATATGCCGGTGGATGCTCGTTCTTTGCTTCATCTGTGAGATCAAAAATAAGAACAGGTGATGTAGTAAGCTGGATTGGCGGACTTGTTGGATATGCAACAAATTCCAAAATTGATCAATGCTTTGTGATTGGTTCGGTGAGTGGCAATGGATATATTACAAGAGGTGGAAATAATTCAATCACAAATTGCTTCTGGCGTATTAATAACTTTTATTTATCAATATGTTATGATGAAGACGGCAAAGAGGTTTTAGAAAAGAACTTTGTTGATAAAGATGACGATATTTGGATTGTAGTAAATGACTGTATTCACCTGAAAGTTTTCTATTGGTATTAAAAAAAGACATAAAAATTCGAAAGACGTAGTTTTTACGTCTTTTTTTTGTTGCAACATTGCAACTGAATTTGTTCTAAACTGATTGTTTTGCACGTAAAATACTTTGAAACATGACATTCGACAATATAAAACAAACTCCAACCTTTTGGGACAATTTTAGTTTTTGAGAATTGAATGGTTTTATTTAAAATTAAAAGCGAGGTTGAAATGCATTTCTGCGTTATCAAATCAAGAACAATCAAAATTTTTGTTGCATTTGTGGTGGTGGCAGTCCTTCTTTCCCTTTCGTTTGGTGGCACAACTTCTGCGCAGGTGTATTTTGGTGGCTCGACGCGTAAGGTTCCAATTTACAATGTTGACACAGATGAAAAACAGGTTGCAATCTCGTTTGATGCGGCTTGGGGTGCGGATAAAACGCAGGGAATTTTGGACATTTGCAACGAATTTGACGTGAAAGCGACTTTTTTCCTTGTTGGATTTTGGGTGGATGACTATTCCGAAATGACGAAAGCAATTGATGATGCCGGTTTTGAGATTGGCACACATTCAAACACTCATCCTGACATGGCAAAACTTTCCGCTTCAACCATTAAAAGTGAACTTGAAACGTCAATTTCAAAGATTAAGGCGGTGACAGGGAAGGAAGTTACACTCTTTCGCGCGCCTTATGGGTCATATAACAACACACTTCTCAACACAGCAGAAAGTTTGGGTTTGAAAACAATCCAGTGGGATGTTGACAGTTTGGATTGGAAGGGGCTTTCCGCAAGTGAAATCACAAATCGAGTTATGGCGCGGGTGAAAAACGGTTCAATCATTTTGATGCACAACAATTCCGACAACATTTTGGACGCGTTGAGATTGACTCTTAACAGGCTGAAAGTGGCTGGATACAAAGTGACAAATATTTCAGATTTAATCTATCAAGAAAACTATACAATTGACAGAAATGGCGTGCAACACAAAAATTAGGAGGAAAATTTATGAACTATAAAACTTTGGAAGAAAACACAAATCATGCGGTGATTGTTGGCGTTGTTTCCAGCCAACCAAAACTTGCGCATACGATTGAAGGCGAGAATTTCTATGAATTCTCCGTTGATGTCGAAAGATTATCAAAAATCAAAGACACAATTCCTGTGACCGCTTCGGAACGCACTTTGATGGGGACAAAACTCGCTGTTGGGGAGTTTGTGAGAGTTGTGGGGGAATATCGAAGTTACAACAAACAAATGGAACTGAAAAGCAAACTTATTTTGCACCTTTTTGCAAAGGAAATTGAGAAAAATGTGAGCGAAGAGTTTGTCAACGAAGTTAAACTTGTTGGATTTGTTTGCAAAGAGCCAATCTATCGAAAAACTCCATTCAATCGCGAAATTTGTGATGTGCTTTTGGCTGTAAATCGTCAAAATTATCACAAATCTGACTATGTCCCATGCATCATGTGGGGAAGAAACGCAAGATACATCTCAAATCAGAATATTGGGTGCAAAATTGAGATTGTGGGGCGTATTCAATCGCGTGAGTATGTCAAGGAAATTGACGGCGAAACAAAGACGATGACAGCATATGAAGTTTCATGTCAGAGAATTTCTGTGATTGGAAATATGACAAATTTGATTAAAAATGATGTGACTGACGAAACTGCAGTGATAAATTGAATTTTTGCAGGGCTTGATGATTGTTTTTAAATAAAAATGAACAACAAAAAAAGAGCATATTCGCTCTTTTTTCTTCAATTTTAATGCGAAAATCAAAAGATTGGCTCGTCAAAAGTGGATGGTTTTTCAATGTCCAAAAGTTTCAAAACTGTTGGGGCGATGCATGTGAGTGATTTTCCTTTTTTGAGCCTTGCCTTTTTGTGTTTTTCGCTTACCAAAATGAAAGGAACAGGGTTTGTTGTGTGCTTTGTCAATTTGTTACCCTTTTTGTCAAACATTTCTTCTGCATTTCCATGGTCGGCGGTGATGATGCAATCTCCACCAGCCATGATTGAAGCGAGTGCAACAGCATATGCCTGTTTGTCAACACATTCAATTGCTTCTTTTGTTGCATTAAAGTTTCCAGTGTGTCCCAGCATGTCGGGATTGGAATAGTTCACCAAAATAAAATCATATTTTTTGCTTGCAATTGCGTCGAGCACTTCCAATGTGATTTCGTTTGCACGCATTTGTGGAAAATCCGAAAAATCCTTCACATTGACGCTGTCAATAAGTTTTCTGTCTTCTCCTTCATATGGCTTTTCAATCCCACCATTAAAGAAAAATGTTACATGGGCATATTTTGTTGTTTCGGATGTGTGGAATTGAGTTTTTCCGTGTTTGGAAAGCACTGCCGAAAGATTGTCTTCAACGGTTTTTGGGGGATATAATGTGTTTTGGTCTTTGAGTTCGTCTGCATATTGAGTCATGGCTGTGAAAAGAAAATTTGACAATTTTTTTGTTTCAAATTCCTTGAAATTTGAGTCAGTCATGGCAAAGGAAATCTCTCTTGCACGATCGGAGCGATAGTTAAAGAAAATCAAACTGTCGTTATCCGAAATCTTTGCATCTTTGCAGATGATTGTCGGCTCAAAATATTCATCATAAACGCCTTTTTCATAGCTGTTTTTGATTGCTTGTATGGAATTCTCCTCACGCGTTCCAACGCCATTAAAAAGCATGTCATAGGCGATTTTTACGCGGTCATATCGCTTTTCTCTGTCCATTGCGTAAACTCGACCGATGATTGTTCCAACTTTTGCGTTTGTGCCTGCAATTTTTTCTTCCAATTCTGTCACAAATTTCAAACCATCGCGAACACCAGTGTCACGTCCGTCCAAAATTGGATGAATGAAGATGTTTTTGATGTCAAAATTTTTCGCGTGATTGAGAATTGCGTAAAGATGTTCAATTGATGAGTGAACTCCACCGGTTGACAAAAGTCCAAGAAGGTGCAAATTCCCACCCTTCTTTTCAGCATGAAGAAGCGCTTTGTTGAGCGCAGGATTTTCATAGAATTTTCCGTTTTCAATTTCACTGTTAATCAGTTGCAGGTCTTGTAAAATTACTCGACCACTTCCAATTGTCAGGTGACCAACTTCGCTGTTTCCCATAATTCCGTCAGGAAGCCCAACATATTTTCCACTTGCGTTGATCAGGGTGTGTGGGAATTGTTTTTTCAGTTTGTCAAGATTTGGTGTTCCTTGGCTTTTGATTGCATTTCCATAAGCGTCTTTTTTTTCGCCAAAGCCGTCAAGAATAACAAGAGTAACCATATTTTTTCTCCTATATGGAAATAATACCGCTTTGGACGGCAAAAAGTCAAATTTTCAAAAGTTAATTTTGTGAAAAATATCAGTTTGTTTTGCCAGAAGTCACCTTTCACTTATTTTGAAAATGTTCATCAAAAAGTCCATCTTCAACAGCCAAAGATTGTTCTTGATTGTCTGTTTGTGTTTCAAAATCTTCATTTTGAAACGCCTGACCATTTTTTTGAGATTGATTTTGTGCAGTTTCTCTGATTGGAGTTTGAGAATTTGCCTGTTTTTTCTTCTTTTTTCGTTCAAAAATTTTGAACGTCCCTTTGTTTGCAATCACGCGGATAAAAAGATAGACCGCGCCGACTCCAAACAAGATATAAACGATACGCGAAAAAATGCTTGCTTGAAAACCAAAAAGTCCAGCAATGAAATCATATTGCAAAAGTCCAATCATAAGCCAGTTTATGCATCCCAAAATTGTCAGAACGAACGCTATGAAAGTTATCATAAAGTCTCCTTGATTTTATTTTTTCAAAAAAGTTTGAAAATACTCAATTTTACGCCAATTTTTTTGCAATTTTTTGGATTTTTTTACTGGAAAAATTTGAAAAATAGTTGACTTTTTGGGTCGATTTGCATATAATATAACTCGAAAAGTCAGATAAATGATTGGTCAGACCTGTATTGGTCGATTTTTTTAAATTTCGAATTGCACTTGTTGTGCAAGTTTTTCGATTTTTTGTATGACTTGTTTAAAAGGAGAGTTTTATGGAAAAACACTATTTGACACCAGAAGGAAAAGCACAACTTGAAGAAAAGTTGAACTATTATAAAACTGTAAAAAGACCGGATGTTGTGAAACGTATCGGAATTGCAAGAGAGTTTGGTGACTTGTCTGAAAATTCAGAATATGACGCTGCAAAGGACGAACAGGCACAAATTGAATCTGAAATCAGAGAAATGGAATCAATTCTTTTGAACGCTGAAGTTATTGACAAGAAAAAAATCAGCGACAGCGCCGTTATGGTTGGTTGCAAAGTGACACTCTATGATGAAGACTTTGACGAAGAAGTTGAATATCGCATCACCGGTTCTTCCGAAAGTGACCCAAGAAACGGAATTATCAGCAATCTTTCACCTGTTGGAAAGGCTCTTATTGGGCATAAAAAAGGTGAAAATGTAACTGTAAAGACTCCGGGCGGGGAAACAATTTACAAAATTATTGATATTGAAGTTTAATTTGCTTTGATTTTTTGGTTTTTTTTGATATACTCTTTTTGAGGTAAGTATGGTCTTTATAAACTCAATTAAACTTTTTGGTTCAAACTTCACAAAAGCACTCAAATTCTTTTTGTTTTATGTCTTTGTTTGGGGGCTTTGTTTTGCTTTGTTTTTGCCTGCGTTTTTTGGTTTTAAAGATTTGATTGTTTCACATCTTCAAATCGTTTCGTCCACATGCATGGGCGTGTTTTCAGGTGACTTTGGAATTAATATTGCAATTCTTATTCTCACAATTTTTGAAACTTTGAAACAACTTTTTGTAACCAATGTTGCTCTTGCAATTTATGGAATTTTTGTCATTTTTATTGTTCTCCCTTTCTTTGTTAATGTGGGGAAATACACTCTTGATGAAATGCTTTATTCTTACATGACAAGCAAAAGTAAGGTGGGTTTTTTCAGTGCTCTTGTGAAAAGTCTCAAAAAATCCCTTCTTTTTGCAATCACAAAGACGTTTTATAATCTTTTGTGCTTGCTCATCGTCGGCTTTGTGCTGTTTGGACTTGCAAATGTGCCAAGCTTGTTCTTCATTTCATACATTCTGCCATTCTGCGTGTTTGTGATTTTGGTTCTTTTCTTCACAATTCATCAATTGACTGTGCTTGGATGGGCTTCTGCAATGATTGTTTTTGATTGCAACGTTTTTGTCGCATATCACAAAGGATTGAAAGCAGTAAAACGTCATTTTTGGACTTCGTTTGGAACAACTTTCCTTTATTTCTTCTTGTTCTGGGTGCTCATCATGATTTTTGGTGTATACACACTCATCGCTCTTATTCCATTTATGACTGCACTTTTGTGTGTGTATGACATGACTGCTTTCTTCACAAGTCAGGGAATGAGATTTTATGTCAACGACACCCAAATTTTGACTCCAAAAAAATTGGAAGAAGTTGACAACATCAACAAAACTGCTTTCATTTTGTAAGATAGTCTGAAAATTTTTTGACCAATCACTTTTTTGACCTATTGTTTTTTCTTGCAAGTTTTTTTGCATGAATATATTTTTTAAGGAGACTTTATGAATAATAAATTGAAAATCACCTTCCTTGGCGGTGTGGGTGAAATTGGAAAAAATATGACCGCTTTTGAATATAACAACGAAATCATTGTTGTTGACGCTGGGTTAACTTTTCCTGGTGACGACCTTCCTGGAATTGATGTTGTGATTCCTGATTTTTCATATCTCATCAACAATCGCGACAAAATCAAGGCAATCATTTTGACTCACGGACATGAAGACCATATTGGAGCAATTCCTTTTGTTTTGCAACAAATCAAAGCACCAATCTATGGCTCACGCTTGACACTTGCACTCGTTGAGAACAAAATGAAAGAACATCCAAAGGTTGCATACAAAGCAATCACTGTGAAACCAAGAAATGTGCTCAAAATCGGCGCTTTTTCTGTTGAGTTTATCAAAGTTTCTCACTCAATTGCTGGAAGTCTTGCACTTTGCATCACAACTCCTGCCGGAAATGTAATTCATACAGGCGACTTCAAGATTGATTTTGAACCTATTGACGGCGTTATGACAGACCTTCAAAGATTTGGCGAACTTGGAAAGAAAGGCGTAAATCTTTTGATGTGTGAAAGCACAAACGTTTGCAGAAGTGGATATTCAATGAGTGAAAAGAGTGTTGGGCGTGCCTTGGACGAAATTTTCAAGGCTCATCCACAGAACCGCATTTTTGTTGCAACATTTGCTTCAAACATTCATCGTCTTCAACAGATTTTGAGTTTGGCGGAAAAATATGGCAGAAAGGTTGCCTTCACTGGCAGAAGCATGATCAATATTGCAGAAGTTGGGATGAAAATTGGCGAAATTTCGTTCAATCGCGACATTTTGATTGATATTGACAAAATTGACAAATATGCAGACAGCGAACTTTTGATTGTCACAACCGGAAGCCAGGGTGAACCGGGAAGTGCTCTTCCAAGAATGGCAGCGGGCGACTTCAAGCAAATCAAAATTGGCTCAAACGACCTTGTTGTGCTTTCATCTTCTCCAATTCCGGGAAACGAAAAGAGTGTGTATAATGTCATCAATGCGCTCTATCAAAAGGGTGCTGATGTGATTTATGACGAACTTTCCGAAGTTCACGCATCAGGACACGCTTGTCAGGAAGAAATCAAAACAATTCATTCTCTTGTAAAGCCGAAATTCTTCATCCCAATTCACGGGGAATATCGCCATTTGAGAATGCATAAACAACTTGCCATGAATCTTGGCATGGAAGAAAGAAACATCTTGTTGCCAACAATTGGCGCGCAAATTGAACTTTCTCCAAACTCAATTAAAAAGACTGGATTTGTTCCTGCTGGACAAAGACTTATTGACGGATATGGCATTGGCGACATGGACAGCAACGTTTTGAGAGAAAGAAAACAACTCTCCGAAGACGGAATTTGTGTTGTTGTCATGACAATCAATAATGTTTCAGGGGAAATTGTGGGCGACCCATTCATCATCACTCGCGGAGTTGTATATCAAGATGAAGCGGAAGCGTTTGTTCAAGACACAAGAAACATGATCATCGCTTCGTTGAAGGAACAAGATTTGCGTGGATGTGACCCTGCAGTGCTCAAAAACACAATCAGAAGAAATGTTTCAAACTTCATTTACAAAAGGACACAGCGCAGACCTATGATTTTGACAATCGCGCTTTTGGATTGATGAAAAAAGAAGAATTTGAAGGATATCAAGATAAGAAATATCGTCCAATTATCAGGCAAAATTCTCGTGAAATTCTTTTGGATGTGACAAGACAACAAAAACCAGAAAAAGTGCTTGAAATTGGTTCTTTCATTGGCTTTTCGGCGTGTGCCATGCTTGAAGCAGGGGCAAAGTTTGTCACGACAATTGAAATTGACAAAAAAAATTCTGAAGACGCAAGAAAAAATCTGCAAAAGAATTTTCCCAATCGTTTTGAAGTCATCAATTGTGATGCAATGGACTTTTTGAAAGAACACAAAAATTTGACATTTGATTTGATTTTTTTGGATGGAGCAAAGGGACAATATGTCAAATATTTGCCATATCTCAAAAAAATGCTAAACAAAGGCGGTTATCTTGTTGCAGATGACATTTTGTTTTATGGACTTGTGAAAAAAGAGGGTGCTGTTGCACACAAACATCGCACAATTGTCATGAATTTGAGAGAATTTATCTCCAAAATTGAAAATGATGAAGAGTTTGAAACACAGATTTTTGAAATCGAGAATGGCATAAGTGTAAGTCGAAAGAAAGTTTAAAACTTTCTTTTTTTTCTTAAAAAAGTCTTTAAAAAGTGAAAAATTTGATTAGAAAACAGTCAAAAATACGTGATAAATTTGGTTTTTTCGTGCAAAAAAGAGAGAATATATGAGTTTTATTTGTATTTTTTGACAATATTTGATAAAATAATGGCATGGATTTTGAGATAAAAATAATCGAATTCTTGCAATCTGGCAGAAATGTCTTCTTTGACAGGTCTTTTCAAGTGATTTCTTGGGCGGGAAGCGTGGTTGGTGCGGTTGGACTGGTCATTTTCTTCTTGATTTTCAAGAAAAAACTTGCTTTTTGGTATTTGTTTTCATATGGGTTTGTCTATTTGTTTGTGGGAATTTTGAAAAATGTTGTCCAAAGAATAAGGCCGTTTAATGTGACTGACACAATCGCAAACATCGGTGATACGGTGACGGGATACAGTTTCCCAAGTGGACATGCCGCTTGTGCAACTGCAATTGCAATCTTTTTGGGATATTTCTTGTTCAAAACATACAAATCGCGCGGGATGAGAATTTCAACAGTGGTGTGTTGTTCGCTCTATGTCGGGCTGGTGTGCTTGTCAAGGATGTATTTGGGAAAACACTACCTCACAGATGTGCTTGCTGGAGTGGCTCTTTCGGCAATTGTCTGCGCTGGTGGGCTTACACTTTTATATTTTTTCGAAAAAAGAAGGGATAATCATGAGAATAAAAATGGAAATATCAAGTCTTAAACAAACCGAAGCACTCGCTTCCGCTTTTGCGAATGCTCTCAAACCACCTATGGTTGTGCTTCTCAAAGGTGACTTGGGGAGTGGAAAAACGACATTTGTCAAGTCTTTGGTCAAACATCTTGGATGCGATGACCTTGTGACAAGTCCGACATTCACACTTTTGAACACATATAACGGCAAATTTCCGATTTATCATTTTGATATGTATCGTCTTTCGTCAGCGGAAGAAGGGAGAAATATTGGCTTTGAAGAATATTTTGACAAATCTCACTTGGATGGTGTTTGTTTGGTGGAATGGCCTGAAAATGTGGAAGGTCTTATCAATGATGTGGACTATGAAATCACAATCACCAAAGATGACGACAAAAGAAGAACTTTTGTGATTAAGGAGAATGGAAAATGTTAGCAATAAACACTGCCTTTATGACGGCAAATTTGGCACTTAAAAAGGGAGAAAAGGTTGTTTGTAAAGAACTTGACGCAAACAGCAAACACTCCGAAAATGTGCTGTTTACAATTGATCAGATGTGCAATCAAGCAAATGTTGATGTTTTGGATTTGGAAACAGTCGCTGTTGTTGTTGGTCCTGGGTCATTCACAGGCTTGCGAATTGGAACTGCTGTTGCGAAGGGTCTTGGATGCACAAACAAAAATCTTAAATTTTTGGAGATTTCTTCGCTTGAATTGATGGCTTATGAAGTTGCAAAAAGAAAACTTGCAGACACAGACTTTGTTTGTGCGCTCAATGCGTTGTCAGATTTGTTTTTTGTTGCATATTTTGACAAAGACGGCATAAAATTGCAACAAGAGAGAATGATAACAAAGGAAGAGTTTTTGAGCATCGATTTGCCATTTTTTGTCCTTAAAGGTGACCTTAAAGGGAATGAAATTGAACTTTCAAGCACTTCCCTTCTTGAATTTGCTTGCAAAAAGGAAGAAAAAGGTGAGTTTGTGACAGCAAAAGACCTCAATCCAATGTATTTGCGTCCTTCACAAGCAGAAGCAAACAAAAAGTTTGATTAAATCAGTTGACTTTAAGTGCAAATGTATGTAGAATACATACGAATAAAGGAGATTATATGAAAAAACCTGTTTATATCAGATGTCCAAGATGTGAACTTAATTACATTGAAAGAAAGGATAAATTCTGTTCCGTTTGCAAGGCTGAAATGTCTGCAAACAGAGATGCGTTCATCAGTGATCTTGATTTGGAACTTTGCCCAATTTGTAAGACGAATTACATTCAGCCGGATGAAATTATGTGTGCAAGTTGTTTGAAGGACCATCAGACCGAAGATGGCGAAATCTCAACCGATTGGGAAGAATATGTAAATCGTGACGAAGACGAAATTGTTTATGATGATGAAGAAACAGGCGAAATGGCAAGTGTAACAGATTTTGATGATGACCCACTTGACGATGATTTGGATTCAGGAATTGGATTTGATGACAGCCTTGGCGATGATGATTTGGACGAACTTGATGATGAACTTTCAGACGAGTTTGACGATGACGACATGGATGATGACGAAGAAGATGATGATGACTATTCTGACGATGACGACGATGATGATTTTTAGGATTTGAAAAATCATTCAATTTGAATTTTGTTAAAAAGAGTATAAAAAAAGATGTCAAAATTGACATCTTTTTTGTTTTAAACATTGATCAACAAGTCATGTTTTGTGACTTATTTCTTCTTTTTCTCATCCTTTTCTTTTGAGAGTTGCTCTTTGTGGGCTTTTTTGGATGCCTTTTCAAGTTCTTTTCGCTTGTATTCGTCTTCCAAATATACCTTTCTTTCAAGTGAGAGCAAGTGTTCAGGTGATTTAACATCATCAAGTTGTTTGTTCAAATTGTCAAGTTTTTCAGCAATTACTGTGCGCTTCTTTGCGAAGAGTTTGAACTCTTTGTCTGTTTCTTTTGACATTTCGTTTTTGTCTTTGTCACGAAGTGCAAGCACTTTTTGTTTGTGTTCTGCTTCCAAACTGTCAAGTTCTTTTTGGAATTTGTTGATTGTTGTTTGAAGTTCTTCAACCTCACCATCTCTCAATTTCTTTGCTTTTTGTTTGATGTGGTCGATGTTGAGACTTGATTTTCTGTCATAACTTTCTTTGCGTTTCTTTTCAATCTTTCTGATTTTGATTTTGCGAAGTGCAAATCCAATGATTGCAATCACGAGTGCAACGCTTGTGATGAGTGATGAGATGAGAAGGAGCCAACTGAAATCATTGTCATCGTTTGTTGTTGTGTCATCGTCTGAAGTGTCATCGTCTGATGAGTCGTCATCATCTGTGCTGTCATCTGCTTTTGAAACGAAAACTTTGTCAGAATTCATGTCATATGCATCTTTTTCTGTTGTTTCAACGGCAAGGTTATATGCATCTTCGTCCGATGTTGCAAAGTCGATGTCATAGATCACAGCAGAACCAGTTGTTTCGTTTGTGTCGCTGACAAGGGCAATATAAAGTTGGGCGGTGCTGTCTGATGAGATGTTGAAGTAAATTGTGTAAGTTTGATATTCATCACCAGTTGTCTTGATTTCTGACATATATTCATATCCTGTCAAACCAACAACTGCGCCATATGAATATGTTTTGTCTTTGTCAAGATCTTCGGCTTTTGTTGTGAAGTTTGTTTTGATTTTGAATGTCAAGACATAGTATTGAGTGTCAGAAGACAAGTCAAGTGAGAAGTTTGATTGTAATGCATATCCGCCGGCAATTTGATTGTTAAGGAAGAATACGTTTTTGTCTTCTTCATCAATTTTGAAGATTGCGGAATCTTTGAATTTTTCGCTTTTTACGATTGTTCCATAGTTGAGATCGGCTTGCCCGCTTGAAAGTGTTCCTTTGTAAGCAGGGGATACATCGTTGATGTCTTTTACTTCTTCTGTGATGTTGTTTGTTGGAAGATTGAAGTAGAAGTCTGTCATGTCGATGACGCCATATTCATCATCATTTGCTGTTTCTGATTTTGATGCATAAATTTCACTTGAAACTGTTGAGATTTCAAAATTGTCGAAATATGCGCATCCTGATTTTGTTGAATTTTTGTTTCCAAGTTCAATTGTAAGATAAACTTCATTTGTTCCAGCAATTGATTGGAGATAGATTTCAAAAGTTTTCCAATTTCCGTTTGTTGTCAATTCTTTTGATTCGTAAAGTTTGAATCCATCATCTCCGTAAACAGAAATTTTCACTGTTGTTGCAGTTTTCAAATTAAAGGCAATCTTTTGTGCTGTGCTTGCGGTGAGTGAAATCTTTGGAGAAGTGATTTTTTGCCAAGAGTCAGTTGAGTTTGCAATCATGAGAATGTTGTTTGGGTCTGATGTTGAGTTTGAACTGTTTCTTGGGTTTGCATACAAGTTTGCCCAAAGATATGGGTTTTCGTGGTCTTCAACGCCTTGAGTTTTGAGTTCGTTATATTTGTCGATGTATGATTGATATGCACTTGCTTCGGTTTGGATGACTCCAGCAAATCTTATGCCATCACCACCATCAATTGTCCAATCTGTTGGAGCAAATGGGGCTGTGCCGTCTTTATCAAAAGTGATGTTGTTGAAGTTTCCGTTTGTGATTGTTGGGCTTCCGCTGAATTCAGAGAAAGCAACTTTGTTTGAGGCTTCGCTATATTCGGAAGTTGATGCTTTTTCGATTGTGATGTCGTCAAATGTTACTGCACCAGTTGCGAGTTCGTCAGATTTTCCAAGAGCGAGAATGATGTTGAATGATGAGTCATAGAGCGCTCCGCCTTTGACATAAAATTCAATTGTTGCATATTTGTTGTCATATTCGCTTGAACCATTGTCAGAAACGCCGGTGCTTGCTGTTTTTTCTTTGAGAGTGTATTGTGTGCTTGAAAGTCCGTATTTTCCGCTTGCAACGCTGTCATTTTCTTCAATGAACATATATACATTTCCGTTTGTGAGTTCGCAAGTTTTGTATTTTGCTGTAACTTTCAAGATTTCGTTTGCAGAGATGCTGATGTCTTTTGATTTAACTTCAACATATTGATTGTTTGCCCAAAGTCCAAGAACATAGTTGTTTGGGGTGATGTTGATTGTTTCACCTTCAATTGTTGCTGTTGCTGAAAGTGGAGAACCTCCAAATGCATATCCTGTTGTTGTTTTGAAATCTTCAGGGGACATTACATTGAAGATTTTTGCATTTCCGCTTCCAGATTTTTCCCAATTTTTGACTGGTGCGCCATTTTCGTTGTATTGTCCACCTTCAAATCCAAAGTTGTATTCATCAGGCATTTGCAAGGTTTGATTTGTTCTTAAATCAAGGAATTTTGAACATTTGAAGGTTTGTGTTGTGATTCCGCTGTTTGTTGTGATTTCTTGGGTGTAGGAATTTCCGATGTATGAAGCATATGTGTCCCAGAATTGATTTTCGCTGTATTTGTAAACATGGCAATCATCAAAGAACACAACGCCAGTGCTTGTTTGTCCTTCATCTTCTCCACCAAGCCACAATTGAAGATTTGTGGTCTGACTTTCATTGCCTGTTGCAACGAAGAAGTGGAAGGTTACCCATTCTTTTGATGTCACTTGAACATATTCTGCTTTTACATCACCATTTGAGTCTTTAAGACCTTTGAGATAGATTGAACCGTAAACATAGTCGTTGAGTGATGTGTATTTCTTCTGTGTTTTATATATTTTTGTTCCGGCATTTACTGTGTAGTTCTTGCTTGTTGGATTATATCTCAAATTGCAAGTGAAAAGTTCTGTTCCAGCATCAATGCTGTATTTGTCATCGTCAACAACAGTCACATCTGCTCTTTTGACATAAACCGGTGTGTTGTCGTCAAGAAGGAAGCCATAATATGAATCATCTTCATAGAAGAATGAAACATCTTCTTTCTTTTCGGCAAGTGCAGTTGTTGGGGTGAGTTCCTTCAAAAGATAACGCGTTGTGCCGTTGTATGAAAAACTGATGTAGTTTCCAAATTCAACAACCTTGCTGTCAACTTTCTTGGCAAATGTGTCTTTTGAAATTGTTGTGTCGCTTTCAACAGTTCCTGCGTCAACATATGCTGTGTAGGAGTCATAGTTTGTGTCTGTCTTGAACGAAACTTGGAACGAATAATATGAATTTGCGTCCAATGAAATTGAATTTGACTTGTATCCCTGTCTTTTTGTGCCAGATGATGAAGATGTCTTTGAGTTTATCATCAAAATCTTTTTGTCTGTCGCTTTTGAAAGAGGGTTGTTTGACAAATTGTATGTTCCGGACATATATGTTTGGAAGGTGTTTCCAACATTAATGATTCCACCTGTTGTTTCACTGTTTGAAACTTGTCCTGTCCAACCTGAAAGATTTGTGCTGATGGAATATATCGAACTTGAACTGTCAAAGTTGTTGTTTGAAAGAGACATTTCCTTGATATAGCCGTTATAGTAATTTGTTGAACTCTCGTCCGCCTTTGCAAAGTTGGTCAAAGGGAGAGTGTATGCAAATGTTGCTGAAAGTGGCAACAAGAGTGCAAAGATAAACATGATGATTTTGCTTTTTATTGATTTGAGTTTTTTCATACTTTTTTCCTTTCTTTAAGTTTAACTTTAACATTATAATACATTTATAAGAAATAATCAAATATTTTTTTTAAATTTAAAGACAATATTCTTATGAAAACGAACAAAAATGCCAAAAATTTCACCAAAATTGCAAAAAAATCAACTGACAGCGACAAACTTTCACTGAAAAACAAAATTATTTTGTCGCTTTGTGGGGCTTTGATTGGCCTTGTGAATGGATTTTTTGGGGGTGGTGGTGGCATGATTTGTGTTCCCTTACTTGAAAAGGTGCTTCAAATGAATCCAAAATATTCTCATGCGACAGCAATCGTCATCATTCTTCCAATTTCTTTTGTCAGTGCTGTGATTTATTTTTTGAGCGGAAATATTCAAACTCTGCCTTTTGTGACGGTGTCAGCGGGTGTGATTTTGGGTGGGGTTTCTGGGGCGTTTCTTTTGAAGTTCTTGCCTGAAAAAATCATCAGAATAATTTTTGTTTTTGTTATGCTTGCCGGTGGAATTCGTCTTCTTTTTTGACGTTTTTGAAAAATATCGTTTTTGTTAGTGTTTTCGGGGGATGTAATGATTTATTTTTTTTATGTTTTGGCGGGTTTTTTGTCCGGAATTTTTGGAGGACTTGGAATGGGTGGTGGAACACTTTTAATTCCAATTTTGACCATCTTTTTGGGGGTTGACCAAAAGGTGTCGCAAGGCATCAATTTGTTAAGTTTTCTCATTATGGCACTTTTTTCAATTTTCATTCATTATCGGAACGGATATATTGTCACAAAGAACATTTTTTGGATTGTTTTCTTTGGTGTGATTTTTTCAATTTTGGGCGCAGTTTTGATGTCTTTTTTGCCTTCAAAAATTCTTAAAATTGTTTTTGGTGGTTTTTTATGTCTTTTGGCTGTCGTGGAATTTGTGAAAGTATTCAAAAAATAGTTTACAAAATCTTATTTTTGTGTTATATTTATTGCATAAAATAAGGAGTTTGATATGATAGACAAAGACAAATGTATTGGTTGCGGAACTTGTGTTGCAATTTGCCCAGTTGGTGCAATCTCTTTTGAAGACAACAAAGCAGTTATCGACAAAAACAAGTGCATTCACTGTGGGGCTTGTCAGGCAAGTTGCCCGGTTGAAGCCATCGACCTTGACAAATAAATAAAGAAGGAGTTTCATTATGGAAAACATCGCATACATTCAATTGGACGAAAGAAGAATCAAACTTCAAATCGTTCAAAGCAGAAATGGAAGATACAGAATTTTGGAGGAAGTTGAAAATTTCTACGATTTGACAAACGACATCACAAAAGACTGTCTTTTCAGTCCAAAAACGAAGAGTGATTTGCTCAAAATTTTGAATATATATCGATATACAATCGAAACATTCAAAGTTGGAAAGATGATTGCTGTTTGTTCAAACATCATTGTCAAAGCAAGAAACTATCGCGGATTTTTGGATGAAATTTACACCAATACTGGCATGAATTTCTCAATTATGAGTGATGAAGAATTTGTTCGAAGCACATATTTGTCTTGCATGAACAAAATTGATGCATCAAAAGGATATATCGTCAACGTTTCTTCATTCTGCACATATATCTTGAAATTCAACAGAAGAAATGTTGTGGAATACAACTCAATTCCATACGGATACAGAAATCTCTCGTCTACAGGACATGATTTTGCGGATATGGTTGCTTCTGTCAAGAAGGAACTCAAAAAATGTCCACTTGTGAAGAACTATGAAGATGACATGGTCATCGGATGTGGAGAAAGTTTCATCGACATTGCAAGAGTTGCAAAAAAACTTACGAGATATCCAATTGACATCGACAATTTCTATGAACTTTCAGATTCTTCAACGCAAAAAGTGGTTGATTTCACAAAAGAAATTGATTCTGCAAAAGTCAAGAAAATCAAGGGACTTGGACCTACTGGTGCGGAAAGTTTGAGTGGTGGACTTGCAATCATCAGTGCAATCTATGACTCACTCAAAATTTCAAGTGTTTTTGTGTCAACTGCAAATGTTTTGGAAGGAGTTGTTCTTGCAAATGTTGGGGCAACTGGTGAAAAATATAACGACCTTTTGCAAAACAGTTTGGACAACTATTATGAATTCAAAAAAGAAGGACTTGCAATCAATAATAATGTCTATGACATGGCAATTTTGCTCTTCAAACAACTCAAAGTTGTTCACAAACTTCCAAGAGTGTATGTAAAATCTTTGAAAATCGCTTCATATATGTTTGATTGCGGAAAGTTTATCAGTTTTGACAATTTCCAAAAACATTCGTTCTACACAATCTTGAATTCAAACATCACTGGCGCAACTCAAAAGGAAATTTTGATTGCTGCTTTTGCTTGCACATGTCAAAGCCTTGACAACTTCAATTTGCCAGAAATCATGAAATATAAGGATATTTTGTCAGATGAAGATGTTGATGCAATCAGAAAGTTGGGCGTGCTTGTCAATTTGGCAGTAAATCTCAACGCGTCAAGAAAGAATGTGATTAACGACATTGTTTGCGACATTTTGGGTGATTCAATC
>CAYOEW010000002.1:0-49568 GCA_964403245.1 uncultured Lachnospiraceae bacterium | reverse complement strand
ACACAAGTTGTTGTTTTTCCAACTCCACCTTTTTGGTTTGCAAAAGCGATTATTCTTCCCATTTCAATTCCTTTAAAAAATATTTTCAAATAAATTATACATAAAAAAATAAAAAAAATAAAGAAAAATAAGCAAAAAATCAATAAATTTGCTTATTTTTTGAAATTTTTATAAAATTGGAGAATTTTTTGGTTTATTTTGTCCGCGAGGATATTTTGAAGGGGTATTTGAAATTTTTCTTACAATCAAAACATTTCTTTCCAAGTTTTCTTCTTCAATAAAATATTTTTCAACTTTTTCAATTTTTCCACCAAGAATTTTAATTGCCTTGTCTGCCTGAATAATCTCTTCATCAATTTTTGTAGACTTATAAATCACCGCGCACCCACCAATTTTGACAAGCGGAAGCAAATATTCCACCAAAGTCACAAGCGGAGCAACCGCACGCGCAGTTGCAACATCAAATTTTTCACGATTTTTCAAAGCAAAATCTTCTGCTCGAACGTGGACAGCCTGAATTTTTTCCAGGTTAAGAGAATTTATCACGTTGTTTAAGAAATTTACACGTTTTCCAAGACTGTCAATCATCACTAAATCCAAATCAGGACGAATAATTTTCAATGGGAGTGCTGGAAAACCTGCACCACTTCCCACATCAACAACTTTTGCATTTTCTTTAAAAAATTTTTGAGGTAAAACACTGTCCAAAAAATGTTTAACAACAACTTCATCTTCTTCTGTTATTGCTGTCAGATTTAACACTTTGTTTGTTTCGATAAGCAATGAAAAATATTTTTCAAAAGCAAAAATTTGCTCTGAATTTAACAAAAAGTCATATTTTTTGAAGATTTTTTCTAAATTTTTCATAAATTCCTTTTCTTTTTGTATGATTTTACCAAAATTGACAACACAGAAACATCTGCGGGCGACACACCAGAAATTCGTGATGCCTGCCCGAGATTTAATGGTCTGATTTTTTGCAATTTTTCAATCGCTTCTGCACGCAGTCCCTGCAGAGATGAATAATCAAAATCTTCCGGGATTGAAACATTTTCATTCGCCAACATCTTGTCAACATCTTCTTGTTGTTGTTTCAGATATCCTTCATATTTAATTTTAATGTTCACAAACTCCAACAAATCTTTCTCATCTTCATCAAAAACATGATACACTTCGTCAATTTTGAAAATGTCAATATTATTTCTTTTAAGCAAATCTCTCAATTTGATACTTTCTTTTGGCAGATTTTCGTTATTCTCTTCACAAATTTTCTTTAAAGACTCATTAACTTTCACTTTCATGTCAAGTTTTTCTTCAATCAATGCCATTTTTTGTTTTTTAAGCAGAAATTTTTCATATCTTTCATCATCAACAAGACCGACTTTTCTTCCAATTTCGGTCAATCTCATATCCGCATTATCTTGACGCAAAAGCAAACGATATTCCGCGCGACTTGTCATCATTCGGTAAGGTTCATTTGTTCCTTTCGTAACAATATCATCAATCAAAACACCAATGTATGCATCACTTCTTTTCAAAACAAGCTGTTCTTTCTTTTTGTTAAAAAGATTTGCGTTTATTCCAGCAATCAATCCTTGAGCCCCAGCTTCTTCATATCCACTTGTGCCATTGATTTGCCCAGCAAAAAACAACCCATCAATCGTTTTAAGTTCCAATGTCGGTTTGAGTTGAGTTGGTTCAATACAATCATATTCAATCGCATACGCGTCACGCATAATCTCTGCATTTTCAAGCCCAACACATGACTCAACCATATCTTTTTGAATTTCCGCAGGCATGGATGTGCTGAATCCTTGCAAATACATTTCGTCAGTATCCAACGCCTCTGGTTCAAGGAATAGTTGATGCCTTTCTTTGTCTGCAAAACGCACAACTTTTGTTTCAATTGATGGACAATATCTCGGTCCAACACCTTTTATCTCCCCAGAAATTGCAGGCGCTTTGTCCAAATTTGCACGAATAATTTCATGTGTTTTCGGGGTGGTATAGGTCAAATAGCAAACGGATTTATTCTTGATTTTTTCTTCGGTCATGAAAGAAAATGGCATCACATCTTCATCACCTTCCTGAATCTCCATTGCATCATAATTTACACTTCTTGCATGAAGACGAACGGGGGTCCCGGTCTTAAAACGCAACAACTTAATCCCCAATTTTTCCAAACTCTCAGACAAAAGAGAAGCATTTTTGAAACCATTTGGCCCCACATTCTCTCTTACATCTCCGATGATTATTTCACTTTTTAAATACACACCAGTGGCAAAAACAACACTTTTTGCGCTGTATTTCATGCCAAGGCGAGTGGTTATTATTTTTTCACAACCATCAATCTTAATATCAATCACTTCTCCTTGACGAACAAACAAATCACTCTCTTTTTCCAAAGTTTTTTTCATCTCTTGATGATAAGCATTTTTGTCCGCCTGCGCACGCAAACTTTGAACAGCCGGCCCTTTTCCGCGGTTCAACATTCGAATTTGAATGGCTGTTTTGTCGGCATTTTTCCCCATTTCTCCGCCCAAAGCATCAATCTCTCCGACCAACTGTCCTTTTGCAGTTCCACCAATTGAAGGATTGCATGCCAAAAAGGCGATTGCGTCCAAACTTATTGTCAAAAGAAGAGTTTTGTTTCCGGTGCGTGAAAGAGCAAGGGCCGCTTCACAACCAGCATGCCCTGCACCAATAACGATTGAATCAAACTTTTCAATTTTTACACTCATTTTCTATTTCCCTAAACAAAACTTTGAAAAAATCAAATCAATAATATCTTCATTCTCTGTATTTCCAGTGATTTTTCCAAGTGTCTTCCAAACATTCTTAACTTTCATAGCCAAAATATCAAGTGGAAGATCATTTTTCACAATCTCATTCATTTCTTCGTGTGAGCTTTCAAGAATTCCAATTTGTCTTTCATTTGTAAGAACAAGACTGTTAAAATCAATCTCATTTTCAATCACCATTTTGACAATTTTGTCTTTCAAATTTTCAATATTTTCATTCTTTAACGCCGAAACAACAATTTCATTTGGTTTGTTTTCAAGTTTTCTTGGCATATCACTTTTGTTGATAACAAAAACAACTTTTTTCCCAATCAGCATTTTTTCGATTTCCAAATCTTCCAAACTTTGTTTTTCACTTCCGTCCAAAACAAACAAAACAAGGTCAGCATTTTCGAGAGTTTGTTTGCTTTTTTCAATTCCGATACTTTCAACAACATCGTCAGTCTGACGAATTCCAGCAGTGTCAACCAAATTGATTTTGATTCCATCATAAAGAAAACTTTCAGTGATTGAATCACGTGTTGTTCCTTGAATTGCTGTCACGATTGCTCGGTCTTCCCCCAAAAGAGCATTCATCACGCTACTCTTCCCAACATTTGTCTTTCCAACCAACGCAACATTTATTCCGTTTTTCAAATATCTCGCGCTTTGAGATTGGTCGATGATTTTTTTGTTTTCTTCTGCAATTTTGGAAATCTCACTTTTAATTTTTTCAATCAACAAATCTTCTTCTGTTTCATCAGGATAGTCCATTCCAACTTCAATTTCAGCAAGCAAAGTTTTGATTTTTTCTTGTTGTTCAGAAATTCTTGATGACAACTTTCCATTTGTTACTTGCAAACTGCTTCGAAGTTCACCTTCGGTTTCTGCGTTGATTTCTCCGATAATCGCTTCTGCTTTGTCAAGAGTGATTTTCCCATTCAAGAATGCGCGTTTTGAAAACTCTCCCGGTTCAGCCAATCGTGCTCCATGCGCAACACAAGTTTCAACCACTTTTTGTGCAATCAAAACTCCACCATGAATTTGAAATTCCACAACGTCTTCACCGGTGTATGAAAAAGGTTCTTTAAAGAAAACCATAAGGCATTCTTCTTTTTCTCCGCTCAAAAGTTTGAGTTTTCCAAAGTGCATATAGCGTGGCTCAACTTCTCCGTCAAAAGAAAAAATGCTGTGTGCAACATCAAGCACACCGCTTCCGCTCATTCGCACAATTGCCACAGCCCCTCTTCCAAGCGGGGTGGAGATTGAAACAATCGCTTCTTCCATAGTCTTTTGTAGTATATCACTCATTGTCGAAAAAATCAAGAAATTGTTGAATACAAAAGTGATTTACAAAACATCTTTAATCATTTTTTTAACAACAGATGACCATGCAAAATAAAAAATCACCAAAAGTGGTGATTTCCAAATTTTTAATCTCTGTCACGATATTCTTTTGGGAAAACAATCAAATATCTTCTTGGCTCTTCTCCTTTTGAGAGTGTTGTCACTCTGTCATCATCTTGAAGTGCCGTATGAATGATTTTTCTCTCACTTGCATCCATAGGTTCAAGTTTGTAATATCTTCCAGTTTTTGCAACCTTGCTCGCAACACGTTTTGCAAGAGCAATCAAACTCTCTTCTCTCTTTTTGCGATAATTTTCAACATCAAGAACAAATCTTTTTCTGTCTTCATTTTTGCAAACAATATTCATGATTTGAGAAAGTGCAAGCATACATTCTCCATGATGTCCAATAAGGTCGTTCAAATTTTCCCCTGTCAGAGAATAGAAACAAAATCTTTCATCTTCGGTTTTTTCAACATTTGCTTCCAAATTCAAAGATTTCAAAATCCCGTCAATAAATTCTTCTGCTGAAATTTTATTTTCGGCATTTTCTTTCTTTTCAGGCTTCACATATTCTTCATCAGCAACAATTGTGATTGTCTTTTCTGGCTGTTTTTTCTCTTCTTTCTTAACTTCTTCTTTTTCTGTTTCCTGTTGGATTTTTTGTTTAACAAAGTTTTCTGCAAAATCTTCGTCAGCAATTTCTTCTTTCAATTTTTCTCTCTTTTCATATTTGTCAAGAGCATCCTCTGAAATTGAAACCAAAACTTTGGCTTTCTTCAAAAAACCACCTTCACTCAAAATTTTGATGTCAACATCTTCTCTTACTGCTTTAAGTTCAAAAAGTGCATTTTCGATTGCTTGTTCGATATTTTTCCCGGTTGCTTCACATGAGCGCATTATATTTCTCTCCTTTTAACAAAACTATACCACATTTGCAAAAAAATCACAACATTTTTTTGAGTTGTTTTGATTAAATTCACAAAATTATTTTGATTTCCCACCAAATTGTTTTATACTTATAAGAAATAAGGAGCAATATGAACATAACGATAACAGGAAAACCATGCAGTGGCAAATCAACTGTGGCAAAACTTATGGAAAAAACTCGAAATTTTCGCAGAATTGGAGTGGGAGACATCTTTAAGGAAGAAGCAAAAAGACGCGGGTTGAGTAGCGAAGAATTCAACGCACTTTGTTTGAATGACCCATCATATGATTTCTTCATCGACAATGAAACCGCAAAACTTGGTGAACAACACAAGGATGAAGACATCATCTTTGACAGCAGACTTGCTTGGCATTTTGTTCCAGAAAGTTTCAAAGTTTTTGTTGACATAAATGAAGAAGAAATGGTCAATCGACTCATCAAATCTGACCGTGAAGGAAAGGAAAAAATTGTTGACCCAATCGAAGCAAAACGTTCACTTTTGAATCGCCGAAAACTTGAAAACGAAAGATATTTGCAAATATATAATGTTGACAACGATGACCTTTCACAATTCGATTTTGTTATTGACAGTTCAAATCTCTCAATTGAAGAAGTTGAAGAAGCCATTTGGAACGCATATCAAAAATTCATTTCAAAAAAATAAAACAAAAAACCTATAAGGATTTTTCCTTATAGGTTTCATTTTTTATTTCAATTTCATCATCTTCGATTTTTTTATCCAGCGGGTCAATATTCCACTTTTTGCAAATCTTTTCAAACCTGTCCTTCAAAACAGGGCGAAGAGAAACCGCATACTTTCCAAGTTTGACAAAGGTCAGATTTTCCATCTGATCGCTTTTTTCATATCTTTTTTCAACTTCCACCTGCATTCTGTGATAATAGACTTCTTTTTTGAAAACCATTCGCGCGGTGGTGTCAAAAACATATCCATCTTTTTCCACCCAAGCATGTTTAAATTCCTGATAAAGATGGTCGTTTATCTCTTTGTCCAACTTATGCAAAGACCCATGCACCAGCGTGGCATCTTTGATTGCTCTTGAAAGCAAAAGTGCGTAAAAATAACATTTCCCAACTGTTTCGCTGTCACGAATCATTTCTCCAACGGTCTTATCTCCAATCGCAAGCGTCAAACAGTCATAAAACCCATCATCAAAACGAAAAGCATAACCTTGATTTATGCATCTTGTTTGAAAACCTTTGAATGTGTAATAGACGTCTTCATCGTCCCTTCTTAATCTTCCCATGTTTTGATTTTATCACACACAGGACAATAAATCAAGGTCAAAACTAACAAAAAACAAATCAATCTCATATATTAAAAAAGAGTATGGCTCAAAAAATACTATACACAGGGAGATGATATGGCAAACGATAATTTTTACATAGGGGCAAATGACGAACATGGCGTCAACCCACCAACACCGGGAAAAAGAACACCTGTCTTGCCCGGTCTTAACCGACAAATATATGAAAACGAGTTTAATCGCTCCGCAAAGAATTATTTTATTGAAGCGTGTTTAAGAAACGGATTTTCTGTCTATGACGTCAAACCAGAACTTTATGATGTTTCAATTTCAGAGCGAATAAGAAGAATAAACAGACAAAATCTGACACTTCTTGTCACTTTTGCTTACAACGCATTTGGCGAAGATTTTAATTCTGCTTCTGGACTTGAAGTTTATTATTCCCCACTCAACCGCAGAGCAACTCAAAGTCAAAATTTGGCTCAAAATTTGTATGACAGTTTGATTCGCGGAACACAGCAAAATGGACGCGGTGTCAAGACGTTGGATGTTGGCGTATTGTCAAATGTAAACTGCACGTCCGCTTTGATTGAAGCAGGATTTATGACAAATTTGAGAGAAGCACGACTTATGATCAATCCATTGTTTCAAATTGAAGTTGGAGAAGAAGCTTGTGAAGGGGTTTGCAATTTCTTAAATGTGGATTTCGTTCCAAGAAACAATCTTTCAAACTATCCACTCATTCGAAATGGAAGTCGAAACAATTTTGTTTTTCTGTTGCAATTTATTTTAAATCAAAACGGATACAATGTTTCTGTTGACGGAATTTTTGGAAGTCGAACTCAAAATGCTGTTCGAAATTTCCAACAAAGAAACGGTTTGTCTGTCGATGGGATTGTTGGTCAAAACACTTGGAGAACTCTTCTTTTCTTGCCACCATATCCACTTTTAAGGCAAGGTTCAACAGGAACATATGTCACATTTCTTCAAAGACTTCTTGAAAGTAATTTGGCTCCAGTTGGAACAATTGACGGCATTTTCGGTGCTCAAACAAGATCTGCCGTCACAACTTTCCAACAAAACAATTCTCTCTCCGCGGACGGAATTGTGGGGCAAAACACTTGGAATGCGCTTGTCGGTCAATCATAACTTTTCAAAAAAAACTTATCAAAAAAAAGAATGCTATTCAAATTTGAATAACATTCTTATATTTTATTAAACGTCTTTTCTTCTGTAATCAACTTCAATCACATTTTTGTCTTTGTTTTTCTTTTCGTCGTGATCATTCCATTTCTTGACAACCCATGTTGTAAGCGGAGTGAGAGCAATCATCACAAGTTGTCCAACAATGATGTAAATCGCAAACAAACTTGTGTACATAAATGTGAAAATTCCAAAGATGATTGGCATTATGAAATACATTGCTTTTGATTGTGATTGAGAACTGCTTTGATTTTTCATAAGCTTGTTTGAAAGCCAAAGCGACAGGAATGATGAAAGCACAGCGATGATTGTAAGAATATAATATCCGTTGCATCCAAGGTCTTTTTGACCAATTCCCGCAGTGATGACACAATCAAAGATTTTGCCTTCATAGTCGTTCTCTTCTTCCAAAGCCTTCTCTTCTTCTGAATAGAACCCTGAAAGATAGTTCTTTATTTCACTTTTTGTGAATAATGGACTTGTTGGGGATTCTGATTTATAAACATTCTTAATCCACAAAAATCCTTCCTGATTTTCAAGGTAGTATTTTTCAGATATTTCTTCAGCCAAAGTTTTGAGCACACTGCTGTATGTTTTTGGTGTGTAGGCTGTCGCTTGAGTTGTTTCTTCGTTTGATGGATCAATCACATATGTTTCGAGAAGATTGTAAATTTCTTCGTTTGACCAATCACTCTTGTATTCCACCTCATTTGTTAACCCCTTCGTTGTGTTTGAAATTTGAACAATCTTTCCTTCAACATCAACAACAACTGAAAGTTCGTCACCATTTTCATATCCACTCAAAGACGAAAGCATCTCTTGAGTGTTGAGATTGATGACATTTGCGTAAACATTTTTCATGTTCTCATATTTTTCAGCAATATTGAAATTTGCAACCGCTTGAAGTGATGACCAAAGCGTCAAAAACACAGTAAACTGCAAAACCAAGGAAATGAGCATTGGAAGACAGCCGGCCATCATACTTCCGCCATATTTTCTTTGAAGTTCGTTCATTTTTTGTTGCATAACGACTCTGTCGCCGCCATACTTCTTTTGAATTGCTTCCATTTCAGGTTTCATTTTCTCGTTAATGGCGTTTGTTTTCATTGTAACTTTTTTGTTTATGATGTCAACAAGCGAAAAAACAATTCTGACAAGCACTGCAAGTAAGATTATGGCAAGCATATAAGTGCCCAAAGCACCCTTAAATGCATTCAAAATCGTCTGCCAAAAACCAGTTGGAGCATTCAAGACTGTCAAGTTTAAACTCACAAAATCCATAGGTTGTCTCCTTTTATGTTGATTGGAACAGGGTCATACCCTCTTTTCTTTTGCCATGGAACACATCTGAAAATTCTTTTTACTCCAAGCCAAGAACCCTTCAAAATTCCAAATTCTCTGACCGAACGCACAAAATAGTCCGAACAAGTTGGAGTGAATATGCATGCATGTGGCAAAAGTGGGGAAATACAAAATTTGTAAATCCAAACAGGTGTAAGAAAGATGTTTTTAAGAATGTTTTTTATTTTCATATTTTTCAAACAATCTTTTAAGTTCAAAATTCAAATGTTGAAAATCAAGTTCAGTTGCACCTTCTTTGGCAAGAACAACATAGTTACAAAAAGAAGGAATTTGAAGGTTTTTAACAATCTCCTTCATCCTTCTTTTAAGCAAATTTCTTTTGTTCGCTTTCCCAAGTTTTTTGCTGATCGAAAAACCAATTTTGTAGGTTGAAAACCTGCTTGGAACAGCAAAAAGCGTGAAATTGTCGGTGTGACATCTTTCTCCCTTGCGATAGATGTATTGAAACTGACTGTTTTTTCTTAATCTGTGATCCATTGAAACACCTTAAGCAGCGATGTTCTTTCTGCCTCTGTTTCTGCGTCTTTTCAAAACGTTTCTTCCACCTTTAGTTCTCATTCTTTGACGGAATCCGTGAACTTTTTGTCTTTGTCTTTTTTTAGGTTGTAATGTTCTTTTCATTTTTTTCTCCTTAAGCAATTTTCGTAAAGATTACGCCTTATTATAAAAGATTTAAAATCTTTTGTCAACTGTAAATGACTTCATTTTTTTGTCAGATTTTAAATAATTTTAAAAAATCAACAAAAATATTTCTTTCTTCGACAGGTTGGTGCGTAAAAATATTTCAAAAAAAATTGAAATTTTGATTTTTTATCATCCACATAGTTGCAATGAAAAAATCGGATTTCTCCGATTTTACTTTTTTTAACCAATCATTCTCACTGGCAAAATCAAATACAAAAATTCATCGCCTTCAACAGGAACAATCACACATGGATTTGCAGGTGCGTTGAAGCAAATTTTCACAAACTCATCTGTGTTTGCTTTCAAGTTCTCAATGAAGTATCTTGCATTGAATGCAATCAAAAGTTCTTTCCCGCTCATGTTTACAGGAACATTTTCTTTGACATTTCCAAGTTCTGAATTTGAAGTTATGCACAAATTCTTTTCTTTAACATCAAATTTTACACAATTTCCTTGTCCAACTTTTGAAAGCAAGCTTGCTCTTTCAAGCGCATCTTCAAATTGTGCTTTGTTCACAACACAAACTGTGCCATAGTTTGCAGCAATGATTTGTTTGTAGTTTACAAATTCTCCTTCCAAAAGGCGAGTGGTGAGTTTTGTGTCACCAAAATCAACCATAAGAGTGCTGTTGTCAACATAAACATTGATGATTTCATCACTGTCATCCAAAAGTCTTGAAATTTCAGCCAAACTTTTTGCAGGAATAACAATGTTCATATCAAGGTCTGAAACAATGTTCTTTTTCACCTTTGCAAGACGATATCCATCAAGAGCAATGGCGTTGAGAGTGTTCTTTTCGATGTCAAAAAGCACTCCTTTCAAAATTGGTCTTGAATCATCAACTGCAACTGAAAAAATTGTTTTGTTGATGATTGTTTTAAGGTCTTTTTTTGCAATTCCAAAATATTTCATGGATTCAACAGTTTTGAATGATGGATATTCCAAAACATTATAGCAAGCAATGATGCTTTGGCTGTCGTCATATTTGATTATCATCTGGTTTTTGTCATTGATTTCAAGTTCAATCATCTCGTTTGTGAGTTTTTTGATGAATTCAGTGATGAATTTTCCAGGAACAACTGCTTCACCTTCTGTTTTGATGTTTGCTTTGATTTTTCTTTCAATTGAAAGTTCTGTATCGGTGGCACTGAATGTGAGAGTGTCATCTTCGGCAACAATTTTAATTCCTTCCAAAATTGGATTTGTGATTTTGTTTGAAATGGCTTTACTTACACTTAAAAATGCATCTGAAAGTTCAATTCCATGGCAACTTACTAACATAATATTTCTCCTTTATTCGCTAATATTATAACACAATCGCGCCCACACACGCAAGTTAATTTATAATTTAATTTTTATTTAAATAACAATAATTTTTATTATGGCTGTGGAAATGTGTATAACTTGTCGAAAATCGTCTATTTTGTGATTTTTTGTTACTCAACAACACAATATATTGTGGTTTTTTCAAATTCAAAAATGTGCATAACTTTGTGGACAAGCAGTTTAAGATATACACATTTTCACACACATTATTTCAAAATTTCTTTGATGTCTGCAACAAGAAGTTGGATTTTTTTGTTGTTTTTCAAGTCTTCTGTAATCTTGTCGCGAGAGTGCATGATTGTTGTGTGGTCACGTCCACCAAAAAGTTTTCCAATGTTGACGAGTGGGAGTGACAAAAGTTCGCTTATCAGATAGATTGCAATCATTCTTGGTTCAACAATTTCTTTGCTTTTCTTCTTGCCAGTGATGTCCTGATATGAAATGTTGAAATAGTCGCAAACGACCGAAATAATCTTATCTGCAGTCAAATCTGACTTTGTTTCTTCAAGTTGTCCTGAAAAAATATCTTTGACTTCTTCCATTGTTGCAACTTTTTTTCCTGAAAGTGTTGCCAAGAAGTAAACTTCTGAAAGTTTCCCTTCAAGTTCTCTTATATTTGTGTCGATGCGTTCAGCGATATAGTTTATAACATCATCTTCGGCGTAATATTTTTCAAGTTGGCTTTTTTTGTGCAAAATGGCAATTCTTGTTTCAATGTCAGGTTGTTGAATGTCGTGAATCAGTCCACTTGAAAAACGACTGCGAAGTCTGTCTTCAAGAGTTGGAATATCTTTTGGTGGGCGGTCTGAACAGATGATGACTTGTTTGCTTTCCATGATAAGTTCGTTGAAAGTGTGGAAAAATTCTTCTTGAGTTTCTTTTCCGCGTGCAATGAATTGAATATCATCCACCATCAAGACGTCCAAATTGCGATATTTTCCGCGAAATTCCATAATTGCCTTGTTTTTTGTCGGTGAATAAAGAGAAGAGATATAGTCATTCGTAAACTGTTCGCAAGTGATATATTTGATTTTAAGTTCTGGTGAAAATTCTCGGATATAGTTTCCAATTGAGTGCAAAAGGTGAGTTTTTCCAAGACCAACACCACCATAGATAAACAACGGATTATATCTTTTTCCCGGATGTTCAGCGACAGTTCGAGCGGCTGCATAGACAAATTGATTGCTTTTGCCGACAACAAAATTGTCGAAAGTAAATTTTTCAACAAAAGGATTTTTTTCTTCTTTAGAAGAAACATTTTTTTCATCAACTTTGTTTGATTTGAGATATTCAATCTCTTCATTTTGGTCAAGAACGACAATTTTCATTGGTTTTCCTGTCACTTCAAAAGCACATTCGCCGATTTTGTCAAGAAAATTTCTCAAAATTTGGTTTTTTGCAGAAACAGATTGCGCTGCGATGACGAAATTGTCTTTTTCATCAATATCCAAAGGTTTGATTGTTTTTATCCACAACATAAATGAAACGGAAGAAACTTGCAATTCAAGTTTTTCCAAAATTTGTTGCCAAACAACTGATATATCTTGCATAAAACATCTCCTGTATGAAATAATCTTAAAATAAAAAAAATAAATTGTCAAGCGCGTTTTGAAATATAAAAAAAATGTGCTAAAATGGTTGCGTGAAGATAGAAAAACTTACAATAAAGAATTTTCGAAATTATGACAATCTTACCGTTCACTTTGATGAAAAGGTAAATGTTTTCATTGGAAAAAATGCGCAAGGAAAGACAAATCTTCTTGAAAGCATATATTTTTCTTGCCTTGGAAAGAGTTTCAAATCTTGCAAGGACAAGGAACTTATCAGATGGAAAGAAGAGTCTTCACACATAACCATGACAGCAAACAAAAAATACAGAGATGTGACGATTGATGTTTCACTTTTTGCAAATCAGAAGAAAAGTGTCAAAATCAATTCTCTTCCAATAAGGCGTTTGGGGGAACTTATTGGTGAAATTAACCTTGTGTTTTTCTCTCCGCAGGAACTTCGACTTGTCAGAGAAAGCCCACAAGAGAGAAGAAGATTTATGGATATTGACATATCTCAAAACAACAAAAGATATTTTTATCAACTTGCGCGCTATGAAAAAATTTTGGCAAACAGAAACAAACTCATCAAAACTTGTTCGTCAATTTCAGCACTCAAAGAAACAATTGACATTTGGAACAGGGCGCTTGTGACGAGTGCAAAGATAATTGCTTTTGAAAGACAAAAGTTTGTTGAACAAATTCTTCCTTACGCCCAAAAAGCGCATTCATATTTGAGTGGTGGAAAGGAAAATCTCAACCTTATATATAGATGTGGGTGCAACGTTGAGTTGGATGAAAATTTTGAAATCAACATGGAAAAATTGTTGAAGAAAAATTTGGAGAAAGACCATAAACTTGGATACACAAGCATTGGGGTTCATCGGGATGATATTGACATATTTTTGAATGATGTTGAAGTCAAAGATTTTGGTTCACAGGGACAACAGCGAACTGTTGCACTTTCGCTTAAACTTGCAGAACTTGAAAATATGAACAACATCAATGGGGAATATCCAATTCTTCTTTTGGATGATGTGTTTTCTGAACTTGACAGCGACCGCAAACGCAGGCTTTTGAAATTTGTTGACCGCACACAAACATTCATCACTTGCACAGATGAAAGTGCCGTTGAAGGAAAAATTTTCAAAATTGTTGAAGGAAAAATTCAATAAAAGGCAAAAATCTTATGGTTTTTTCTTTGCAATCAGACAAAAATATATTAAAATAGGAAAAAGAAGGAGAAAAACATGAACACAATTGTTTTTTGGGCATCAATAGCAGTTTTGGCATTATTTTTGATTGTCGGATTTTTCATTGGGATGATAAGGGGACTCAAAAGATCTTCACTTCACTTGTTGTTTTTTGTGGTAAGTGTTGTTGTGGCTCTGTTGGTTACAAAAACAGTCACAGATGCAATTTTGAAAATCACAATAACATCCGAAGGTGTTGAATACACATTGAGTGAATATATCATCAATGCGGTTGAAACGAATGTTGACCTTTCAAATTTTGCAACAGCAGAAACATTTCTTAACAACCTTCCAAAAGCGATTGTTTCACCAATTTTGTTTATGCTTTTGACACTTGTTTCAAATGGAATTTTTGACATAATATATCTCATTGTTGCAAGACTTTCTTTTGGAAAAAAGAAAAACGATTTCAAAGCACACAAACCATTTCGTGCTTATGGTGCTTTGATTGGACTTGTTGAAGGTTTCATGTTTATGATTTTGCTGTTTGCACCATTGACGTCGCTCACACAAACCTACGCTGAAATTGCCGAACTTGAAGAAAATTCACAAACGCAAGTTCAAACACTTGAAAACAATTCCGAAGAACTCAAAACAATTGGGCAGTCAATTTCTGAAATTTTCCCAAAAGAAGTAAACGACATCATTTTGGCATACAACCAAAGTGCAGTAGGGAAAATTGCAAGCGCCGGCGGAATTGACAACGCACTTTTCGACTATATGTCAACAGTTGAAATTGATGGCGAAAAAATTGAATTCAGAAAAGAAGTTGTTTCAATGACAAGCATATATGATGAATTTGTTTCGGTTTACAACAAAGCAAAAGCGGGGAAATTCTCTGAAATTGATTTAACCAACTTCAAAACAGCAATGGAAGAGTTCTTAGACAAAGGGCTTTTCAAAAAAGTTATTTCAGACACAGTAAATGACTTGATTGTGAAATTTGACACAGTCAAAGGTGATTTGGGACTTGAAAATCTTCCTCAAACAGCACAAGACATCATTTCAGATTTGTATGAAGTGTTTAGTGATGAAAGTTTTAGCACATATGAATATATCAAACATGATATTTTGAAAATTGTTGATGTTTTTGATGAAATTTTCAAAGGCGACCTTATCACAAAATTTAATGATGTGGACACAACAAAATTTGAAAACATCATGAATGTTGTTGGAGAAAACGAAGAAAGTGTGAAGGCTGTTGCGGACAATATTTTCAATCTTAATCTTGTCAGAGATGGCTTTAACACAGTTGGAAAACTTTTGTCTGACCAAATTGAACAAGCCTTTGAAAATGAAGATGGAATTGAAGTTGGAGTCAACTTGAACATTGAAAACAAAGACCAAATGATTAAAGACGCACTTGATGCGGTCAAAGCATTCATTGATTTGAATAAGAAAATTTCAATATCCGAACTTTTCTCATCAACAGACATCATTGAAACACTCACAAGTGTTAACAGCATTCAAGAAGTTTTGGTTTCGATTGGAACAACTTTTGACAAAATAAGAAATCTCAACATTTTGATTTTGCCAGAAGAAGAAGGTGTCAGAACAGAAAAAGTATATGTTTTTGACAATATTCTCAAAATTTATGGTGCTGAACTCTTGGGTGATGAAGTGTATTGGGAAGAAAAAAATCCAATTGGAAAAACAACACTTTCAACTTATGAAAATTTCTTTGAATTTATTTCACAGCCAATTGATTATGCAAAAACACTTGGGCTCACAGACTTTGGAAAAGAAGGTGTAACATTTGACAGCATTTTGGACAGAGTTTTGATGGGACTTGCGCGAGATGAAAATTTGTTTGTGGGTGTTGTGCTTCCATTCTATCAACTTAATGCACTTGATTTGAAAACAATTGTTTTTGAAGAAATAATTGACCAAATTTCAGAAAATGTTTCACTTCCTGATTTGGATGACATAAAAAAGGAAGACGACTATCAAACATGGAAGAAAGAGTTGGGACTTATTGGAAAAGCTCTCAACATTTTGAATCGCGGGTCAGTTGAAGAAAAGACATACTTGAAATATCTCATTCAAGGAGATATTGACCTTGAGAAACTTATGAAAGCAATGATTTCCGACAAGATTGGAACAGAATCAGTTCTTTCAAAAATGCTTGAACCAGTGCTTTCAGCAAAAACTTTCAAAAAATTGTCAAAAGAAATTTTTGATGAGATTGACAGTTCAATTTCTGAACTTACAGGAAGCACAATTTCGACATTCCCAGCAAAAACTGACCTTTCAGTGTTTGATAATAAAGATGTAAGAACAAAAACCATTTCAACAATTGAAAAACTTCTCGACATCACACTCAACAATGACTTGTCATCCAAAAATGAAAACGCGTTGTCACTTTATGGCAAAGTGCTTGAAATTTTGAGAGTTGATGCATACAACAATGGAGAAAAGAATGGTGTGTTCAATGAAATCTTCACACATGTGATTTGGTATTTGACAGGCGACAACATCTCAAGCGATGCAAACAAATTTAATGGACTTACTCCAAACGAGAACGCCGAAGACATCAAAAAATATATTGGAATCACAAATGTTCAAGATTATTACACCTATGAAGATTTTGAAGAAATCATGATTGAAATTCAGGATGTAATTGATTTTGCTGACACATTGGAAACTGGACTTAAAGGATATAATATTTCAGCAACAAAAGCTTATGCAGAGCAAGTTCAGAAATTGATTGACGCAATGGACAAAACAGAAGCACAAAAGATTGAAATCTTCAACAACATGAAGAAGATGCTTTCTGTGAAGAATGAAAGTCTTCTTTCAGATGAAGACCATACAACATATGACACAACCTTAACTTCAGCAATCAATGAAGTTTACAGCACTGCTTCAACAGATTTCAGAAAGGCTTTGATTGAACTTTTCACATTCAATCCAACCGCTGAATAAGGAAAAAGATAAGAAAGTCACCCGAAAAGGTGGCTTTTTTGTTTTATTTTCTCGAATTTTGTGTTATTATTCTTATATGATGGAATTCAAACACATTCCCGTAATGCTGAATGAAGTGATTGATGGGCTTAATATCAAGCAAGATGGCATATATGTCGACTGCACAGTTGGAGGCGGTGGACATTCTTTTGAAATTGCATCGCGTTTGACAACAGGACATCTGTATGCTTTTGACCGCGATGAAGACGCGCTTAAAAAAGCAAAAGAAACTCTCAAACCGTTTTTGGACAAGGTGACTTTTGTTAAATCAAACTATAAAGATGCTCCTGCATATCTTCAAACAGTTGCCCCGCAAGGAATTGACGGCTTTTTGGTCGATTTGGGAGTGAGTTCATATCAAATTGACGAAGGAAATCGTGGGTTTTCTTTTGTTCATGACGGACCGCTTGACATGAGAATGGACAGAAGTGAAAATGTTCAGACGGCGCGCGATGTTGTAAACAATTTTGATTATGACAAACTTGTTTGGATTTTTCAAACATATGGAGAAGAAGAGTTTGCAAGAGTAATCGCAAAAAACATCATCAAAGAAAGAGAAAATGGAGAAGTTGAAACAACTTTCCAACTCAAAGAAATAATTGAAAACAGCATTCCAAAAAAAGTGGTTTTCTCGCGTGGTGGTGCTTCAAAAAAAGTATTTCAAGCAATAAGAATTTTTGTGAATGACGAACTGGGCGGACTTGATGTTTTCTTTGAAGAAATGACCAAACTTTTGAAAGTTGGCGGACGGGGATGCGTGCTTACTTTTCACAGTTTGGAAGACAGAATTGCAAAAAATGTTTTCAAACTCCTTTCCACAGATTGCATATGTCCACCAAAGACTCCAATTTGCATTTGTGAACACAGGGCGAGTGTGAAACTTGTTTCCAGAAAACCAATTGTTGCAAGTGAACAGGAGAAAAAAGACAACAGCCGAAGCACATGTGCAAAACTTCGAATTGTCGAAAAAATTTGATTGTTTGAATATCCAACAAAGGAGAAAAATATAATATATGGACAGACTTGTCATGGATGCAGAAACTGAAACAAAAATTGAGAGACCAAAGGTGAAGGTTGTTCCTGTGCAGGAAACAAAAATTCCTGTTGAGATTTCTCACGAACCGCAAATTCAGACAGAATATCTCAATTCTCTTGAAAACAAGACAATCGGGGATGTGAAAAAAGCCGAAGAAGAAAAAGTCACTCAACAATTTCTTGAAGAAAAAGAAGAATTGATTGAAAAACAATATGAGAAGGTTGAAATTTCTGCTCAACAAGAAAGTCAGAAAACAATTGAAAAACCGAACTATGATTTGATTGCGGAAGAGAAAAAAGTTGTAAAACTCAAACAGAAAGGTCAAACAAAGAAAAAATCCAGCAAGAAAACAAACAAGAAAGCAGTTGGAATTGCACTTGCTTGCGCACTTGCAGTTGGTGGTGTGATTTGTGTGACAAATGCAGTTGTCATTGACAATATGAGTGCGAATTATTTCCAAATTGACGAAACATACAATCTCAATCTTGCGAAATATTTGAAAAATATCGCAAATCTTGACACAACAAAGACAGGAATGGAGTTTTTGGAAACATATCCCGAAGAAGAACTTAATGCGGGAGATGTTGGAGAGAAAACAAATTGGTTTGACCGACTTTGCAATTTCATAGGTGGTTTGTTTGGAGGTTAATTTTGCAAAAGCCTTACACATTAGCATCGTTGCAAAAGAGAATAAAAGCGATTTTGCTTGTTTTGATATTCATCTTTTGTAGCCTTGGTGTAAGGCTTTTTGTTGTTCAGATAATAAACGGAAAAAATCTGCAACAACGTGCGACAGACCAGTGGACGAGGGACTTGAAAATGACCGCACCGCGTGGAAAGTTTATTGATTGCACAGGCGACACCTTGGCTGTGAGTTACACAACTTATGACGTCTATGTGCGCGGACGCGAAGTCAAAGATGCAGAAAAAACAGCAAAGGTCCTTGCTGAAATTTTGGAACTTGACGCCGAAAAAACTTTGGAGAAGGTTTCAAAGAAAAACATTTCGGAAGTTTTGTTGAAAATGCAGATTGAAGATGACATTGCACAAGAAATCTATGACAAACAACTTGATGGCGTTTATTTGACAGAAAATGTCGGAAGATATTATGTCTATGGCGACTTGCTTACGCAAATTTTGGGGTTTACATCAATCGACAATGTTGGCCAGGCGGGTTTGGAAGCATATCTTGATGAATATCTGACAGGAATTGACGGATACAGTTATGTTCAAAGCGACCTGCAAGGAAAAGAAATTGGCGGAACAATCAGATATTATGTGAATGGGATTGCGGGTTGTGATGTCAAATTGACAGCAAACAGCAAAATTCAAATTTTGTTGGAACAAGTCTTGAAAAAAGCGTATGAAGAGCAAAAGGCGAAAGGTGTGACAGGGATTGTCATGGATGCAAAAACAAGCGAAATCTTGGCGATATCCTCAAAGCCGAGTTTTGACCTTAATGATGTTCCAAGGGATGACCTTTACGCACTTTTTGAACAATCCAAAATGAAGGCTGTCACAGACACATATGAACCGGGGTCAACCTTCAAAATATTGACAATTGCCGCCGCGCTTGAAGAAGGGGTAACTTCTCTTGATGACCACTTTTATTGCCCCGGATATCGCATGGTGGATGGGCAAAAAATCAAATGTTGGCGTTCAATTGGACATGGAAGTCAGACGCTTGCAGAAGCGTTTGCAAATTCGTGTAACTGCTGTTTCATGGACCTTGCGCTTCGTTTGGGTGTTGACAGATTTTATGAATATATGCAAAAATTTGGCATAGGGCAAAAGACCGGCATCACAATCAAAGGTGAAAGTGCGGGGATTGTCATGTCAAAATCAAATGTGAAGAATGTTGATTTGGCGAGAATGGGTTTTGGTCATGCAATTGCTGTCACGCCAATCCAACTTCTTTCAATTGTTGCAGGACTTACAAACGGAGGAATATACAAAACTCCAACAATCATCAAAAATGTGACTGATGTGAATGGAGAAATCCAATACACACCTTCATCCAGCGAAAAAAGGATTTTGTCGCAAAAGACAAGCAAGACACTCAACATGCTTCTTCAAAAAGCAGAAAACAAAAAAGTGGATTATTCGTTTGTTGAAGGATACAATATTGGTGGCAAGACAGGAACGGCGCAAAAATATGACGAAAATGGTCGAATTGCGCAGGGAAAATATATTTCGTCATTCATCGGGACGTATCCTGCCGACAATCCGGAATATCTTTTTATGATTATGGTTGATGAACCAAGCGCCGGAGCATATTATGGCTCGCTTGTTGCAGCGCCATATGGGAAGGAGTTTTTCACAAATTTGTTTGAGTTATATGACATTCCAAAAGATGATGCGAGTGTTGTTTTGGAAGAAGTTTTGATGCCACAGGTGACAGGATACAGCCTTGCGGATGCGGTTGCAAAACTTAAAACTCTTGGGCTTAACTATGAAATTGACGGAAATGGTGGAATCATCAAAGAACAACTTCCGCCGGCAGGCACAAAACTTAACAAAGGTGACACTGTGCTTTTGTTGACATAAAGGTGAATTTGTGTGACAAAATTTGCATGTTGCGACATAAAAGTTGATTAAATTTTCTTTTTCATATATAATATAGGCATGACATATGTTGTGATTGCAGTTGTGATTGTTTTTGTTTTACTTCTTTGCTTCGCGCTTGCTGTGGCAAGTTTTTCTGCCGAAAATTTCATGGAGAAATATCAAGAAAATTCAAAAATTTCTCTTTCATATCAAACAAACACTCTTGAATATGTGCAAGAAATCAACAAACGTCATTTTGGGGGAAGACTCAAAATTGCAAGTTGTGAAAAATTCAAAGATCATTACAGTTCTGGCGTTGTCGCACTTTCAAGAGAAACAATGTATTCCAGCAACATTACCTCTGTTGCGATTGTTTCACACGAACTTGGTCATGCAAAACAAGATTTTGAAGGTGACAAACTCAAAAAACATTGGTCACTTCGATATCGCGTCAAAATTTGCGGGTTTTTCTTTATGCCAGCTGTGTTGGCAGGGATTGTGCTCAGTCTTCTCAATGTTTTCAACATTCTTTCAGAACAAATTTGGCTTTTTGTTGGACTTGGATTTTTGGGAGTTGGACTTTTGTTGTTTTTGCTTTCGCTTTTCATGAAATATCGGGAAGTGCAAATTGAAAAAGACGCTTCAAAAAAAGCGGTGGAATTTATGAAAGAAATTTTGTCAGACAAAGAACTTTCTCTTGCAAAAGAATTTTTGGATAGTGCAAGATTGACATATTGGGCGGTGTTTTTCCGAACATTGCTTGGTTGGACGTTTCTCACAAAAAAAGACAGCATTTTTTAGGTTTCAATGCTGTCTTTTTTTTAGTTTTTACTTTTAAAACTTTTGCAGTAGTGTGGTTGGTCGCCATCTTCAAGTGGTTCGTTTGTTCCCTTTGAGATGTCGATTGTTTCTTTGTTGCATTTGCTTCCACATTCATTGAAAACACATTCGTTGACATTGCATCTCACACCACAATTGCATTTTTCGTCTTTCATTTTTCCCTCCAAAAATATTGTGTGGAAATTGATAAAAAATATCAAAAAATAATTTTTTTGTTAAAAATTTTGATAAAAAATGTAAAAAAAATGCAAAAAATCGACAAAAATCGAGCATTTTTGATTATAAGTCTTGACACTACCCCCCCGTTTCATGTATAATGCCTTTGGAAATTTGGGAGATTATCATGAGTATTTGGGGAGTCATCAACATCATTCTTACAACTCTTGCATCAGTTTTGGTTTTATATCAAATTGTGTATGTGATTGTTGGATTTTTTTATAAAAAGAAATATGGACCTGCAAAAGAAGATCACACATATGGCATTTTGATTGCGGGAAGAAATGAAGAAGCGGTTATTGGACAACTTATTGAAAGTATTAAAAGACAAGATTATGATCAATCAAAATTAAGGATTTTTGTTTGCGCTGACAACTGCTCGGAAGGTGACAAAACTGCTGAAATTGCAAGATCAATGGGAGCAGATGTGTTTGAAAGACATGACTTGACAAAAATTGGAAAAGGATACGCTCTCGATTTATTGCTTCGCGGGATTGCGGAAAAATTTCCTGACTATCATCCAGACGGATTTTTTGTGTTTGACGCAGACAACATTTTGGAAAAGAATTACATCAAAGAAATGAACAAAGCGTTTGACAGCGGAGAAAAAATCATAACATCATATCGTGCTTCGAAAAACTTTGATGAAAGTCTTTGGTCAATGGGAGCGTCAATTGGTTTCATCAGAGAATGCAGATTTACTCATGGTCCAAGAAATTTCTTTAATTTGTCAACACACATCAGCGGGACGGGATTTTTGATGTCAAGCGAAGTGATAAATCCAAGCGATGGATGGAAATATAAAAAAATCACCGAAGACCTTGAATTTTCTTGCGACAAAGCAATCGCGGGATATAAAATTGCATATTGTGATGACGCAGTTTTTTATGATGAACAGCCTGCAACTTGGAAACAGACTTATCGTCAACGCATGAGATGGCAAAAAGGTGGATATCAGGTTTTTGGGGCGTTGGGACTTCGCATGATTCTTCAATTTTTCAGACGATTGAATTTTGGATTTTATGACATGTTCATCACGCTTTCACCCCTTCCAATGCTCTCGACAAGTTATGCTCTTCTTGTTCAACTCATCAAAACAGTCAAAAGCATTTTTCTGATTTTGGGCGGGGCGTCAGTTTTGGCTCAACTTGGCTCACTTGCAATCAGTTTTGTGTCATTATTTTTGTCGGTTTATGCTGGAATGTTTGTGTATGGCTCACTTGCAGTTTTGAAAGATTGGAAAAGAATCAAAGCAAAGCCTTTCAGAAAAATTCTCTCAATGTTTGCTTATCCATTGTTTATGATTACTCTTATTCCACTTACATACTCCGCAATTTTCAAAAAAGTTGAATGGAAACCGATTAAACATAATGCATCAAACAATGCTGAACAACTCATGAAAACAGAAGATATAAAAAAGTAAAATAAAAAAATAATCTCCAAAATAGAGATTATTTTTTTGTTGCGATTTAGCAATCCAAAAGTCTTAAAATGTGCTTGTTTGTAATCATAAGAACAAGGTCGCAGATCCAGATGATGTTGAAGCCAAGAACCAATCTCAAAATGCCGGCAACAATTTTTCCTTCTTGGATTCTTGTGATTGCTCCGCAAAGCCATGAAGTTACTGGAATGATTGCAAGAATAAGACTTACGATGAAATCCAAACCAAAGTAATCTGATTTTTTAGCCATTTTTGTTTCTCCTTTTAAATAAAATTTGTAATTTGATTGTTACACTCTAATTTTAGTCATATTTTTTTGGAATGTCAACAATTTAAACTCAATTAAATATATGTTTTTCAAAAATTTTTTATGCCATTCAATCAAAATTTGATTGCTTTTGAAATATAACTTTCCAATTCGTTAATTGGAAGTCTGATTTGTTGCATTGTGTCGCGGTCACGGACTGTCACAGTGTTGTTTTCAAGGGTGTCAAAATCAATTGTCACACAGAAAGGAGTGCCGATTTCGTCTTCACGGCGATAACGTTTTCCGATTGAACCAGATTCATCATAATCACAATTAAATTCTTTTGAAAGATTTCTGTATACTTCTTTTGCTTTGTCGGAAAGTTTCTTTGAAAGTGGAAGCACAGCAACCTTATATGGTGCAAGAGCAGGAATCAAATGTAAAACAACTCTTGTGTCATTTTCGCCAATCACTTCTTCATCATATGCGTTGCAAAGCACCGTTAAAAACATTCTGTCAACGCCCAAAGCAGGTTCAACGACATATGGAATGAACTTTTCGTTTGTTATTGGGTCGATGTATTCCATGTTTTCTCCGCTGAATTTTTGATGTTGTGTCAGGTCATAATCTGTTCTGTCTGCAATTCCCCAAAGTTCACCCCAACCAAATGGGAATAAAAACTCGAAGTCGCAAGTTGCTTTACTGTAAAAACAAAGTTCTTCAGGTGAGTGATCTCTTTCTCTCAAATTTTCCTTCTTGATGCCAAGGTCATAGAGCCAATTTCTCATCTGCTCTTTGTAATAAGCAAACCATTCAAGGTCTGTTCCAGGTTTGCAGAAAAATTCAAGTTCCATCTGTTCAAATTCACGAGTTCTGAAAATAAAGTTCCCTGGTGTGATTTCGTTTCTGAAACTTCTTCCCATTTGAGCAATTCCAAACGGCATTTTTGGTCTTTGAGTTCTTACAACGTTTTTGTAATCAACAAACATTGCCTGCGCTGTTTCAGGACGAAGATAAACTTCACTCTTTGCGTCTTCTGTGACACCCATAAATGTTTTGAACATCAAATTGAAATTGCGAAGACCAGTAAAATTGCTTTTGCCACATTTTGGACATTTTACATGATTTTCGGTGATGAATTTTTCAAAATCTTCATTTTTCATCTCTCCGACAATAATGTCAAGGTTGTGTTCTTTGACATATTCTTCAACCAAATGGTCGGCTCTGTGACGAGTTTTACACTCTTTGCAGTCGATGAGCGGGTCAGAAAAACCAGCAAGGTGTCCACTTGCTTGCCAAACTTTTGGGTTCATGATGATTGCAGCATCAATTCCTGTGTTGTATTCATTTTCATGAACAAATCTTTTCCACCAAAGGTCTTTGATATTCTTTTTCAATTCGCTCCCGATTGGGCCATAGTCCCAACTGTTTGCGAGTCCGCCATAGATTTCGCTTCCCGGATAAACAAAACCTCTTGTCTTTGCAAGATTAACAATTTTGTCCATAGTCAAATTTTTGTTTTCTTCCATAAAATTCCTTCTTCTTTTAAACTTTTTCAAGCAAAAATATTTTAAAACAAACAAAAACAAAAGTCAATTTTATTTATATAAATATCAAAATAAAAAGCAAAAAACGTGTTATTCTGTGATTTTTGAAACAAAAATAAGAAATAATTCATACTTGCAAAAGAGATTGTTTTGTGATAAAATAAATTTAAGGAGAGAGAAATGAAAAGAGAACCAAGAAAAATCAAATTGGATGCTGAACTGAATGAAGAGTGGAAAAAATTTATAAATGCAATAAAAATCAGCGACAATCAAGATATGCAGGAAATTGCAAAGATTGTTGAAAATTTTGAATATGACAGATTTGCGCACAATGAAAACTGCAAACGATTCTTTGGAAACTTTTCTTTTGAAGATGCGGACAAGAAAATTCTTGATGTGGTTTGTGTTTATTTCAAAACAAGACAAACAGAAAAAACTCTTGCAATAATCACAAAGGACGAAGGTGTCAAATTTTTGATTACTCTTTGTGGAAAAGAAGGAACTTTGAAATACAAGCGAGAGAATGAAGAAAAATTCAACTTTGAATATAAAAACAGAAGAATTCACAATTTCCAAAAGGAAATAAAAAAGCCACAAGAAAAAACAGAAATTGATTTTTTAATTGAAAAATCAAGAGAATTATAAAAAATAAATTAAAATAAAAAATAAACAATAAAATATTAAAAATAAATTAAATTTTAATAAAATAAAATAAAAAATAAAAAAACAAATAAAAATATTAAAAAATAAAAGAAAAAACGCAATTCTTTTATTTTTTGTCCATAAATTAGGGGTGTGTAGGTTTTTTACATTATTTTTTAAAAAATATTAAAAATAAATAAAAAATCGAATTTATAAACATTTTTTTAATTAAATAAATATTTTTTTAATTTTATTTTAATTTTTAAATAAAAAAACAAAATAAATAAAAAAATCGCAAATTATTGCGATTTAATTTTTGAATTTTTTCATATATTCTTCATATGACATTTGTTTGTCGATTATGGTGTTTTCATCAACAACGTCAATGATTCTGTTTGCAACTGTTTCGATGATTTCTTGGTCACCTGTTGCAAAAATCATTGCACCTTTGAAATTGATCATTCCTTTGTTGAGAGATGTAATGCTTTCAAGGTCAAGGTGATTGATTGGTTCATCCAAAATCAAGAAGTTTCCAGATTCAAGCATGATTTTTGCAAGCATACACCTGACTTTTTCTCCACCAGAAAGGACGTTGACTTCTTTCAAACTTTCTTCACCTGAAAACAGCATCCTGCCCAACCATCCGCGGACATAACTTTCAGTTTTGTCTTTGGAATATTGTCTTAACCAATCCACAATTGACAGGTGGCAGTCGTCAAAATATTCTCTGTTGTCCTGTGGAAGATAGGAATATTTGATTGTTTTTCCAAAACGGATTGTTCCGCTGTCTGCTTCTTCTTTTCCTGCAATGATATTGAAAAGTGTTGTGAGAACTTGGCTGTTTGATGAAAGAAATGCAATTTTTTGTCCATGCTCAACGTTAAACGAGAGGTTGTTAAACATTCCTTTTTTGGAGAGTTTCTCAACTTTCAAGATTTCTTTTCCAATTTCTTGCTCATATTTGAAATCAACATATGGATATTTTCTTGACGAAGGTTTCAAATCTTCAATTGTAAGCTTTTCCAATTCTTTCTTTCTGCTTGTTGCTTGTTTTGATTTTGAAGCATTTGCAGAGAAGCGGGCGATGAAATCTTTGAGTTCTTTTGCACGTTGCTCGGCTTTTTTGTTTTGGTCTTTTGCTTGACGTGCAAGAAGTTGACTTGTTTCATACCAGAAATCATAGTTTCCAAGGAACATGTTGATTTGACCGAAGTCAACATCACAAATATGTGTGCAAACCTTGTTCAAAAAGTGTCTGTTGTGGGACACGATGATGACAATGTTTTCAAAATCAAGCAAGAAGTTTTCAAGCCATCTGATTGTTTTGAAGTCAAGGTTGTTTGTAGGTTCGTCCAAGACCAGAATGTCAGGATTTCCAAACAATGCCTGTGCCAAAAGCACTTTGACCTTGATTTTTGCGTCAAGAGTTGACATAAGGTCATAGAAACAATCTTCCGAAACGCCCAAATTTTGCAAAAGAGTTTTTGCTTCACTGTCGGCTTCCCAACCGCCCAATTCAGCAAATTCTGTTTCGAGTTCGCCTGCTCTTATTCCGTCCTCATCCGAAAAGTCTTCTTTTGCGTAGAGAGCATCTTTTTCTTTTTGGATTTCCATAAGTCTTTTGTGACCCAAAAGCACAGTGTCCAAAACAGTTTCATTGTCGTATTTGTTTTGGTTTTGTTCCAAAACAGACATTCTTTCGCCTGGGGTGATGATGATTTCGCCGGTGTTAGGTTCAAGTTCGCCGGTCAAAATTTTCAAAAATGTTGATTTTCCTGCTCCGTTTGCACCGATGATGCCATAGCAGTTTCCTTTTGTGAATTTCAAGTTGACTTCTTTATAGAGCGTTCTTCCGCCAAAAGCCAACGAAACGTTGATTGCTTGTATCATGATTTCTCCTTGTTGTTATGTTTTGCCATTTTGACAACTTTTTGTGATTTTTTTGTTTTTTGAGCCATTTTGACATTTTCACGCACCATTTGTGCTTGTTTTTCTGCTGTTTTGCGTCTTTTTGTTTCTTTTTTTGCTAAAGTTTTGAAGCGTTTTTCTCGCAAAGCAGAATATTCCTTTTGCAATTTTGGAGTGATGCAAGAAAGGTCAAAATTTTCTTCATAAAGGACTTCCAACAAATCAGAAAAGATTGGGTCGAGTGCATAGATTTCAAGATATGCATCACACTCGTCAAAATCAACTTTTCCGAATTTTTTCAAGATGATTTGGGTGACTTCTCTTCGAACATTGAAGTAAAAATCCATTTTCTTTACAAATTCAACATCAAATCCTTCAATGGATGCTTTTTTCAAAACATTATTGACATTTTTCAGAGATGTCTTAAAGCGTTTTTTGAGTTCTTTTTTTGATTCAAACACAAAATTTGGAATTTTTGGACATTCAAGTTGTCCAAGGAGTAATCTTTCCTTGATTGCTTTTTTTGTCAGCACAAAATCACTTGGCAACGGATTGTAGCCAGTGAGTTTGTAAAGTTTGCCGAGTTCGTTGCTCGTCAAGTTGAGATAATTCAAAACTTCATAATTCGTGTTCATATGTTGATTATATCCCAAAATCCGCCTTGTGTCAACCTTTTGAAAGTTGTGTAACGCGCAGAAAGTGACTGATTTTCGCTCTGGTGGACGGCAATTATATATTTTATATATAAAATCTACACTTTTCGGCTGAAACGCTTGCACTTGAAGGCAAAAAAATGTATAATTATTTTGTTAAATTAAGCAAACAATAATTTTGGACATATTTTTGTTTATTAAATTTTTATTTTTTACCTGTTTTTGTTTGTGTTGATTTGAGATTTTTGGAAATGGGAGTTTTGTAATGAGAAAAAGAGGAGCTTTAAGTCTGTGGAAAGCAATTATGCTTGTTATATTTGGACTGGTTGCAGTTGCAGGTGCAACTGTGCTTTCAATTTATGTGTCTGGCGGGTTTGATGAGAAAAAAGTAAATCCGGAAGACATGAGTTTTTCAACAGAAATTGACGAAGGACTTGGAAGTTATAATGCTGACACTGGAAGATATGAAGTTGCTTCTGATTTCAAGATGACAATTTCGACCACGACCGAAGATGTCACAGCAACAAATGTTGAACTTTCTCTTGCAAATGGAAGAAAAATCAAGAAAGACGAAAAATGGTATGTCACAGACGGAGTCATCACTGTTCCACTTCAAGTCAAACTCAACAAAGCATTTTCAGTGCAAATTGAATCAGAATACAGTCAAGAAATTTTTGATAATATCATTGTTGGTGGAAACTCCCTTCTCACTGCAAAATCAGAAAACAAACTTCTTGAAGCAAAGAGTGTAAACATTTTTGTTGACGTTCCAGTATATGAAATCAAAACAAAAATCGCTGGCTCAACACAAACGGGAACTGTTCAAGAAGTTGTTGTTGGTTCGGAATTTGGTCTTGAAACAACATTTGTGCCAGAAAAAAGTCAATATATGTTTTCTGACACAAGCGCAGACAAGAAAATTGTTGTTTACAGTGCAACAGCAGAAGGTTTCATTCGTTATGACGAAGAAACGGGCAAATTTTATGCTGAACAAATAACAGGAGACAACACTGCAACAATCACAGCATACACCTTCGCGAATGCATACTATCAATCGCAATTCTTGAAGCAGAACAGCGGTGCGTCAGATCTTAAAGACCTTATTCGTACATATTTCAGAGAAAACCCAACACACTGTGTGTCTTGTGACATTCAAATCAAAGTTTTGAATGCTGAAATCAGCAGTGTAAATTTCAGTTCTCAAAACGAAACTTTTGAAGGAAATTTTGACAAAAAAATTCGTGTGACAGCAAAGTCTGGTGGTGACAAGGCTTTGGGTGTGTCAATCAAAGACAGCAAAGCGCAAGAACTCAGCACGCTTTATTCAAACATTGGAATCAAATTGGTTAAAGGTCTGGAAATTTCCGGCGGAAGTTTGATGAAGGTTGATAAGAGCGGTGAAGAAACAACAATAACAAGAGAAAATTATGTTGCCACAAAAAATTATTTCGAAAATGCAAGTGTAATATATTATCTTCTTCCAAACACAACCCCAACAAATCCAAATTATTATTATTGGGATTTTTCCGCATCAGAAGGCGAAAACTTTGAAGTTAAATTGAACTTCTTCTTTGAGAACAATGATGGAAAAATGGTGAACTTCTTCAAATTTGACGAAGAAAAGTCTTTCAATTTCAAATTTTCAGCAAAAACAGACGAAGGAGAAATTGGATGGAAAAGCGAAGATGAAATTGAACTTGAAATCAATTTCAAAGAAGATGGAAATTCAAACATAGTTAAAACTCCTGCTCACATCGATTTGTCTGAATTGGTTGGTGAAATTTCGGAAGACAAAGTTTACAAAACTGTGAAATATTTCTTATATTGTGATACAGATGTTCCTAATGGTTTTGTTATGACCGAAGTGTTTGATTGCAAAGGTGGGGTTAATTATACTATTTCAGAAAAACAATACACCCTTTATGAACTTGAAGGTTCAATTTTGACAGCCTTTGAGAGTTTTGAAGGAAAGGTTTATGTTGTTGCTGCGATTGTGAAAACGAATGCTGACAACAAACCATATCTTGATAAAGACAATAAATACAATTTTGTTGGTATGTCAAACGCAAAAGAAGTTATTGTTCGAAGCAACCTTTCAATTTACAACATGACCCCTTCTTTTGAAATTGAAGAAGACGCAAGTGTAACGAAAGATGAACAAATCTATGTTCCAGCAATCAATCGTGATGACAGTGGATTGAAAAAGTCAGTCATCACATTCAAACTTGTTCTTGAAAGTTCTGATTTTGAAAGTGACGCGCAAAAAGTTGACACTGCGTATGCGGATGGAAAAATCAAAGTTGAGTGTGTTGACAGAAACGGAAATGTTTCTGCGGATCAATATGTTTCCATTGAAAGTCTTGTAAAAGATAACGACACAGACAAGTTGTCTTACACAGGCTCTCTTTCAATCAAAGAAGATCTCTTCAAAGCGGCCACAAATGGAACTGACGAAGGGAAGTATGTTCGTTTGCAATTAAGATTTAATGACGGCAAAAGTGATTATACTCAAATCATAAAAGACAAGAGCAACAATGATCATTTCTTCATTTACTATCAACAGCCAGTTTCAATTTCATCAGCATTTGAAAATAACAACAATTTCAAAGAAGATGGAAAAATTGCAAATGTCATCGTAAATATCAAGTCAAACGAAACTTCAATCAAGTGGGGAAGTGAAGATATTGCAGGAGAAGACCTTGAAGGAATACTTGAAAAACTCAACAAATATCTTGAAACGGAAATAACCGACCAATATGGAAAGAAAATCGAAACAAAAGATGGAATTTACAGCATAAAATTGGTGGAAGACCCGGGGACTGGAAATAACAAGATCATAAACTTGAACACAGACGGAAACGCAATCATTGGATTCTCTTCAACAACATCATCAAAGGAAACTTGTTTGATGATTGAGGTTGTTGACAATGCCGGCAACTTTGTCTTGGATGAAGCTTCCAAAAAGAAGATTACATTCAGTGTTGAGAGTGAAGGAATTTCAAAGGTTAAATATGATATTACAGACATTGCTGGAACGCCTTCATACGAAGAAAGCGAAAGTATAACAAATGTGAAGGTGTCAAAATATGTAACAACCAAGGATGTTTTGACTTTGTCAAATCTTGTGAAAGTTTACACAGGATCAAACACAGAAGAAGCGTCAGAATCAATATTCTTCTTGGATGAGAGCAGTTTTTCAAGTTGGGACTTACAGACCAAGAAAGATATCATGTTGATGATTGGATTCAACGATGATGGGACTGACAGACAAGAAGAAACACAAACGAATTCAAAATCAATTGATGATTACTTGACGGAAGAAATCGAAAAAATCAAAATCATCAATCCATTCGGAAAAGACACCACCATTGGTTTTCTTGTGATGGACAAAGACAAGAGTCTTTACAGAATTTCTCTTGAATTGGAATTCTTGGCGGATGTTGGAATCAATTCAACGTTTGAAAGTTATTACACCGACCACTCTGATTATCTTACAAAAGACGGCACAAAACTTTCAATTGTTGCCGGTGAAAAATATGACCTTGACAACTATTTGAAACTTTCCGCAAAGGGAACAAAAACGACAGACAAAGATGAAAATGGCAATTTAAAAACAGATGAAAGCGGAAACTCAATCATCGTCAACAATTCATATTCATGGTTCGCGGCAGTAAAAGGTTCTGGTGTTGAAGAAATAAAAGCTAAACTTATTAAAGTTGACAATAATGACGAACGTGTTATATTGGAAAAATCAGAAAATAAATTGTGTTTATATGTTGACTCTGAATCTGTGTTCCAACTCACAACAATCAAGGTGACAATTTATTATGGAGTTCAGACAAATTTCGCTGCAAGTCAAACTTTGACATTCCTTGTTCATCCAGACATCATCATCAGACAAAAGGAAAACCCAAAACTCACTTTGGCAAACACGGATTCCGAGCTTGAAACATTCTATGATGCGTTTTCGCTTGTGAGTTTCTTTAAAAATGAATGTAAATTTGATAATCTGGATTTGAAAGAAATTCCATCTCCAACATTTGAAAATATATCTGATAAAGCCTATATAACGCTCGATTCGGACGGCAAATTTGGGGTGACAACAGCCACTCTTCAAATTGGTGCAGAAGAATATGTGACACAGCAATTCTCTGTCAAAGAAGGCAAATCGAATAATAATTTGATAATTGATGCGGTTAAATTGCTTTATGATGGAACAATCGTAAAAATTGATTCAGATTCGGAAGTTCATTTGATACTTGACTTCCAAATTGGATTTGGCAAAAATATCACCGAAATTTTCAAAATTGTCGGCACCGAAGAATATGCAACATCAATTTCCAGCAACGGAAAAGAAAAGGTTGTGTTGTTCAGTGGAAAGACTTACAGTTCGGACTATCTTGTTGACAGCTTCAGCGGAAGATATTTCAGCAAAAATGGTGAGAAGGGAGTTTCAGTAACAAGCATTGACAATTTCATGATTGACGATGATGAAAATGCTATTCGAATAAAAATGGATGTTGAAAAAGATGAAAACACCCTTACAGTGATAGTGTCCATTCCAGTTTACATCACAAGAATTGGTGAAAATTATGTTTACTATTCAAACAATGACAACACCTACAACACATTTGAAAAGGTTTCGCTTGATGTCTTGACTGGAGAATATCAAGGGCTTGTTGACAACGAAGTTTTTGAAACTTTGGAGGCAGGAAAGACATATAATGTCGTTCATGACACAGAAAAATCCACAACGCATGCTTCTGGCTTCGGATTCAGAGGCAGTTTGGTTGGCCTTGAAAATCAGGAAGGCGCAACATATTCACTTTCAATCGTTGAAGGCGAAGAATATGGAGAAATTGTCGGAACAGACCAATTGAAGATTTACAGCCTTACAGCAGGCGGTGAAGACGCATACATTGGATTGAAGTTGACATTCTCACAAAATGGCTACACATTCTCATGGTTCTATCGCATCAAGGTTAAAGCGGATGCCACACTTGAAGATGTTTCATATCCATTCTCTGAAGACGGGGAATATTTGGATGTTGAAAGCAAATATTATGACGGCGAAAAATATGTAATTGACTTTGCAGAACAATTCCAAAACACAGCAAATGACGGCAAAACACGTTTTGGAAAGGTGGAAAAGGTTGGCGAATTGCTTGCCAATGCAATTTCGTTTACATCTGAATACAGAATCAAAGAAGTTATGATTGACGGCGTTGTCACAACAGACTTTGATGCTTACTTTACCTATGAATTTGATGGAAGCAAACTCATAATCACAATGCTTACTTCAAATTCTCAAATTGACATCACAGTTGAAAGAATTTTGAGAAGCCTTGTTCTTCAAGGAGCTGGACAAGAACAAACACAAGGCGACAAGGTTGTCGGAAGTGAACAAACCTACACACTCAAGTTTGGACAAGGAAAGACCTACAAACACACTTTGAGCAAAACAACAGGAAGTGGAGAAACGGCTGATACAAAAGCCCTTACAGCAGACGGAAACACCTACACAACCGAAATCAGTGCCGGAAGCGGAGAGATTATTCTTACTCCAACTCTTCAAATTACAAACAACGGAACAGACTCTCCAGTTGCTGGAATCAGAGCATATGTTTCATCAGACGCAGACCTTTCAAACTTCTTGAAAAAATATCAACAGATTTCTGCTGGAACAGAGTATTTTGAAAAAGACGGTGAAACAATTTCTTCAACAGCAGTGGGAACTCTTGAAAAAGATGTGCTCTCATTTGAAACAGAAACAATCGACAAAAAGACATATGTGAAGTTTGACCTTGAAGTGACGACAACAGGCGAAGATGGAGAAGAAACAACTCAAACAAAGACATATTATGTTTTGTCAGATAATCTTGAGAGAGAATATTTCTATCTTGACGAACAAAACCGCTTGCATATTTGTCCAAAAAACAATGTGACAGAAAACTTCAATGCAGAAATTGGATTCTATCCACTTTTGAAGGTTGAAAACAAAAAAGAATATTATGACAAAGTTGCGTTCAGACTTGATTTGACTGTCAAAGGACACTATGCATGGACTTTCAACTCCGGATTTGTGGGTGGAAAGACATATGACTTCATCAAAGCAAAGGAAAATGTTAACTCTGAAGAATATGGAATTTTCAGTTCAATCACAGATTTGTTGAATAACGGAAGTTACACTCTCTCATTGAAAGTGACAACAGAGAGCATAACTTTGGACAACGCAGGTGAATTGACAGCAGACAAATTGGTGAATATTGACAACGAAAACAACAAAGTTACATTTGCTCACTTGACCCAAGATGTGACATTCAAATTCACAGCCACAATCACAGATTCAGACAATGAAACTTTCAGTTTTGATTTTGAAATCACTGTGAAGAAGAGTGTGACTTTGACATCCAAAACAATCACTGACAGCCACAAGAGATATGGAAATGTCGAATTCAAAGTCGGAGAAGGTTCTGACTCGGTTGGATTGGATGTGATAGCAGACAAATTTGGTTTTGAACAACGTATCATCATTCCTGCCGGAACAGAATATTTTGAGAAGACGATTGATAAAAATAACCAACCAATTTTAAATAAAGTTGGAGAAATATCTGATGGAACTACAAAAGAAGGTTTTGAAACAGAAACAATCGGTGGAACAAAATATGTAAAATTTAACTCAATAGAAACAAAAGAAAATGGAACAACCGAAACAAAAGTATATTATGTGGAATACGATAAGGTTAATTTCCATGGTGATATAAGATTTAAAGATGTTGAGTCGCAGTATTCGTTGACAATTACACCACAAAATGTTGCAGTTGACGGAACGGGCGTGACAGAAACAATCAATATGGTTTATTGGTTTGAAGGTGAATGTATTTATGGATTCTCATTCAACTTTACTTATTATGTTTACAAAAACGTTACAGTCACACCAAACTATCCAAAACCAGACGGAGAAAATTCTTCGACTGCGGAATATATTGAAGTGCAAGTTGAAAGTGATGGTGCATGCCGAAGCGATTATTTTGAAAACTTCTTTGATTCAATAGCAACTTTTGCGACAGATAATAGATTTGTTGTTAAAGAAGTTGAAGGGCTTGAAGGTATTGATTTTGGCAGAGAATATAAGATTGAAATCACAGAAATTGAAAATGCGACAATTCAAGATACATCTGGGAAAGTATATTCAAAAGAAACTCTTGCAACGTCAAAAAGTATGCCAAATTTAAACATCAGATTTATTCTTTCGGACACAAGCAAGAACGGAAGAGTTGTGTTTACTCTCACCTGCAACGAAGTTTCTGCAGAATATGAAGTGATTTTGGTTAATGGAAGTGTGATTTCGGTTGAAACACATTCTCCAAACTATGACAACAACCAAGAAACAATCTATGCAGAAGATTTGGCAACGATGTCCACACAGACACTGTTTGAATCTGACCGTATCATGAGCGCAACGTTCAGCGGTAAAGGAAAAGCAACAAAAGGCGCAACATATTATGTAAGATTCTTGAAAGAAAACACTGCAAAAGTCAAAGAATTGAAAGTAACTGAACTTGGAAAAGAAATCAATGTTGAATTGGGTGAAAGTTTGACAGGTTATTTATATGACGGAACTTATCAAAACGAAAACAACGCAAAAGACGGAATTTCACCAATTAACGATGAAGAATATTATGAATCAGTTCCAAAACTCACAGCAAGAATTGTTGCGAAATATAAGGATGGCTCAACAATCAAACTTACTGATGACACAACACTTGAGTTGATTACAGCAACAAAAGATTCAACAGTCAAAAAAAGATTTGCATATCAATTTAAGGAAGGGACTCCGGCCGGGACAAAAGTTAAATTTACGTTTAAATTTTACTCAATAAGCACGTTATGGAGAACTCAAACCAGGACTTATGAAGTCACATGTACTGATAATAAAGAATATTACATTGACACTGGAAGCGATCTTTTGAAACATCAATCTTCACAAATCACTTATGCTCCAATGGGTGAATTGTATGAAAGAAGTGAGAGTGGAGAATACGAAGTAACAACCGACACTTCGTTTGAAGAAGGTGAAACTTACTATGAACTGATTTACACATATAAAGTAACAACAGACACTTCATTTGAAGAAGGCAAGACTTACTATGAAAAGACTGAAAGTGGAGAATACAAAGAAATCACTTCATTTGAAGAAGGCAAGAGCTATTATGAAAGAAGTGAGAGTTATCAACAAACAACAGACACTTCATTTGCTGAAGGCAAGACTTACTATGAAAAAGCTTATATTTATAACGAAACTAATGATAAAAAATATGATAGTAAAAAAATTTACTATTTCAAAGATAACTCAGGCAATTATATTGAATTCAATGTCGACAACATATTAAGCATAGCAACAAATAAGAATGTAACAATAACAGAAGAAAAAACCGAAAAAGCAAATGCTTATGATGTTGACGCTTGGTATACAGAAGAGAAAGTAAGTTTGGGCGTTCAAGTTAAGGTTGGTGACACGACAATCAAAACAAGCGCAAAATACAACTTCTATATTGATGTTGAATTTGGAGTTGAAAACGCAACAGAAAGTGTAGATGAAATGCATATTCAAGAAATTGTTGCCGGCACTTCAAACAGTTTGTTTGGGTCATATAACAACATTTTTGGAATCAAAAACACCCGCACAGGAGAAAATTATACAAAACAACTTATGGCTCAAAATTCTGGCAATTTTGAATTGTTTATCTATGGATTTGATGGCGCGCCAATTAAAGAAGGAACTCTTGCATATGAAATCCACAACAAACTCAAAAAAGACAAATTTGTTGATGCAAGTGGAAATGAAATAATATATTCCACCGGTTTGAACCCAAGAGCAAGTCAGGAAATAAACGGAGATGGTTATGTGACTGGCGGAGATCAAAACAACAACTATATCACTCTTTCCGGTGACCAAAAAATCACTAAAAATGGAGTGGAAGTTGACACTGGCAAAACTTTGGACTATGCAATCACAGCCCAAGGGTGCAGTAACGACGGAAACTACGTCATGATGAAGATTGTTTACACAGTCAAAGTCGCAAAAGTTGAAATTGTAAAAGAATATAACATCATGTTCAAGGTTGTTCCGGGATCGTCAACAACAGTTCAGTTTAAGAGCAGTCATAACGCAACAAGTTCGTTCAATCCGGGCAACACCGAATTTGACAAAGATGAACACCGCACAATCACAAGCAACAACAATTCTTATTATGTGATTAACAAAGGTGAAACATCATTCAACCTTTGGACAAATAACGCAGAAGCAACCGGATTTGATGTTGGAGTTATCAACGCATTTATGTATGGTGGAACATCAATCAACAGCGCAAACAAGTTCACGTACACCTACACAATCAACACCCCAAGCGGATATAACGACTTCGGCGATCTTAATAACACATTGACTCCATACAACAATGACAGTGGTTCAAACTCATGGAAACAGGTAGGCGAAAATAGTAACACTTATAAAGGCAATCCTACTACAAATGATTCCGATGACGAACAATATAAATATCTCTCACTTAAACTTCCAAAACTCAATTTGGGCGAAAGATACTTTGTGATTGAAGGGGAAAATACATTTGGCTACAAGATTAAATTCTACTTCAAACTCGTCGCAGACCTCAATCCAGAAGTTGAATCTATCTCATCAACAACAATCGAAGAAGGCAATTATGTCGGTGTCGGAGTGAGATATCAAGAGGTTGAAACAACCAAGCAAGCACCATCTTCGGATGACAATTCTGATCTTTATACGGTTTACAAACCAGTTGATTATGAAATTGGAAAATCAGGAACAACAACTAAATATAAGTTAGATTCCATCCAAGTGACAACTGAGGCCGGAAAAGCAAATTATAGTGTAATATTCAGAGTTACAACAGAATATGGCGGAGACAATGAAGCATATGCTGGCACAACACCTGAATGGCAGAGAGAAGCATCTGCGAATGATACTTCTTATAGCTTGTATAATGAAAAAGACAAGAATGACGGCTGGAAGTCGATCAGCGGAGGCTCAGTTGACAAATTTAAATACTATAACATTAAAACTGTTACACTTTGGCTGAAATGTACCAAAGGTAGTGATGGTATTACACCGATTTATTCGGTTAAAGCAATTTATAAAGATGAAAAAACTAATAAGATTGAAGTGGACATAAAACAAAGTTATAATGTCAATTCGACTTATTCCACTCCTGAAACTAGTGGACTTGGTGATGGTTTTGTCAGTGTTTTGTTAAAAGGAATTGATGCATATGCATATAACAAAGAAACCGAAACAAGTTTTGACACTGGTTCGGCTTTGACATCGCAGTTGTATAACCTGAAAGTCACCGCAATTGACTATTATCTCCAAGATAACACTTGGATTGGCGGAACAGGAGACGAATATTCTGATACTACATATCAAACAGAACTTCCTGAAAAATCCAGCGATGGCGCAGATCTCTTCACAAGCGACTCCTTCAACTTCTTGAAGGAAAAAGATGGCGGAGTAGAAATTGTTGCCGGACAAAATGCAGCAGGAGATGATCACGGCTTTGTGGTTCCGAAAATCAATGGAATTTACTATGGCACAGGCAACACCTTATCAAATGTGAAGATGAGAATAACTCTCAAGGATATGACTCAAGATGATGAAAGCAAAACAAACGAAGCATATCTGTATTACACAGTGACCCTTGTTCGCGCGGCATCGTCTGAAGGAATGTTTAAATCGACAAACATTGAAGATGGACAAAATATTATGTTGGGAGAAAATGTTGGTACAGAAAAATCAATCAGTTCGGTTCTCAACGACACTTTGGAAGTCAAACTTGACTCAGGTGCATCAGTGACATTTGTTGTTTCAAACGAAGAAATCACAGAAAAAAATATTGATGAAATGACAAGAATCACCAAAACAAACAACCGCACATATGCAATCACCGAATATGTTGGAATTTCAGCAAGCATCGACGGTTTGGAAAATAATTTGGGAAATGAGAAATTCTATATTTCAATTGTTGAAAAAACAGGAAATGTTGAATTTGAATATAATGGTAGCGAATTAAAAACAGATGTGAGTTATAATTCAGCAACTTCCTTTGTTGAAAACAAAACTTATTATTTGAAAGATAATGAATTTATACTGATAAACAGTGAAGATGAATTTAATAAACTGAATGAAGAAAAATATATCAGACACGAAGGTGATGCATCTGGCAGTATAGAAAATTATAAAGAAAACATCACTCTCAACATTGAAAACATTGCGGAATTGAACAATTCAAACTATAAGACAGAAACGCTCTTCTTCTTGTTTAAAGCGAATAACAGAACTTATCAGCACGCGCAAGAGTTCAGGGTATATCCAAACGCGAAGAGTGCAGAACATTCGAATATTGACGAGCAAGGCAATTATGTTGTCAAAGTTGAAGACTATCTCAAAGTTTCAAACGGCACAAACACATATTATGTCACAACGCTTAATCAGTGGGCAAAAGAAATTAAGACAGTGCTATATACTGCTGATAGCAAGTCTGTTGGAAGTCCAGTAGGATTCTTTGATGATCCATTCAAATATGAATTTGAAATCAACACCACAATCTCTGGTGGTCTTGGTTCAGCATTTATTGACGAACGCGGAGCAATCACGACAAGTGAAGATTTTGTTCTTGAATCACACACAATCACTGTGAACGTATATCAACGCGTGTCAGGTGATGATGGATTATATCAAGAAGCAAACAAAAAACTTAAACTTGCTCAATTCAGATTGTATTTTGAACAAGTTAAAGATGAAGAATTTATTGTTCCTTTTGAAACCGAAAACAATCAACTAGTATATTATCCAAATGCAGGAACGATTACGTTGACAACCAAATATAAAATTGATAGCGAAAACTCTCATACAATGGATAATATTCTTGTTATTCCAAATGGATATTATTACAGCGTGCCAAGTGCTAAAACAAACAATGTTTCATCAGCAATATACGAAATTGATAAAGGTAATAATGTAACCAAAATCTCTACATCCTTTGCATGCAAGGTTGGAGAAACAGTTTCCCTTGAAGAATTGGTTGGTGACAACAAAAATGTTGTCGAAAGCAACTTCACATATCACATGATTAAGGTTGACGACACACTCATCCCACGCGGAAATATTGGAACTTGGACATTCTCAACTGCCGGACAATATGAATTCAGCATTCTTGTCACAGGAAGAGATTCAAAGGGTAATTTTGCACAAGAAATTGTCACAGGCACGATGATGGTGTATGACACTTCAACCCGTGTAAATAAATCTGTTTTGATTCCGACAACCGGCGAAAATGGATCATATAATCTTAATGGTAACATTGGGGAATATGATTGGTATGAACTTGACTCTCAAGGAAACATCACTCAAATTGAAGGTGGAAAAGTTTCTGATTTGCCATTAGGAAAAACAACAAGACAATATTTGGCGTCAAGAGATGACTCATTCACAATCTACAACATCACATATTATGTATATCGTGGAAAAGCCGAAAAGTCAGCCACAGTTAAGTCAAACACAAACTTCAGTTTGTCAAACTTGCCTGACGACGACAGAGAATATGAATTCCTTAACATAAAAGACTCATACAAATCAGTAACAGGATACAAGACAACAAAGCAAGGTGGAAATACTGAAAACGTGACATACTTCGTGATTATCCGCGAAAATGGAGAAATCACATCTGTTGAACAATGGACAGTGACATATTATATTGTGAACACAGACACAGAAGCGTTGGCAGGCTTCGTTTCAAACGAAAAACTTCTTGACGACAAGGCGCGAGAACTTATTGCAAAAGACAATGGGGCGGACAACATCACGCTTAACAAACTTGAATCAAACGGCGTTTTGAATGGTTTGAAAGGCGGAAACTCATCAGTTTACACCCAATACACAGAAGCAACAAAAGATAACATTGTCACAGATGCAAACGAACTCACAAACGGCAAATATTTGTTAAGCGACCTTTATGAATTTGTGGAATATGAAGCAACAGCAGACACTTCGTTTGTTTCAGGCAAGACCTACTATGAAAAGACAACGGATGACGGAACAGACACATATTCTGTAACAACAGACGAAGAATTAAAAGAAGACAAAACTTATTACGAAAAAGTTGACAAATATGTCAAGACAGAAGATAAAGAAGTTGTTGCAGGCAAGACTTACTATTACGCAACGTTTACAAGCATCATCACCAGAACATATTTTGCAACAATAAATAATGCAGACGGCACAATTTCATATAAGAAATACACCATTACATTCTATGTACATCAAGGTAAAGAAAAAAACATTTCATATGCAACAACCAGCACACTTTACTTTGAACTTGCAGATCTCAACAAGCTTGTCCAAGAAGAAGTGAATGGAGAAGGAATTGTTGGATATTATGAGTTTAACGGCAACACACTTCGCGAAGTGACAGCAATTTCTCTTGAAAAAGATGAAAAATTGCAATATTATGTTTTTGTTGGTGGACAATATTATCTCATCAATTTCAAATTCAAGATTGTGGATTTGATTGTGGATTTGATTGTGGACGAAACCTTGCCAGCACTCACAGAAGTTGCTTCTGGCAACATTGTCACAGATGCAAGCAGTGTCACAGAAGGCAAATATTTGTTAAGTGACCTTTATGAATTCGTGGGATATGAAGCAACAGCAGACACTTCGTTTGTTTCAGGCAAGACCTACTATGAAAAGACAACGGATGACGGAACAGACACATATTCTGTAACAACAGACGAAGAATTAAAAGAAGACAAAACTTATTACGAAAAAGTTGACAAATATGTCAAGACAGAAGATAAAGAAGTTGTTGCAGGCAAGACTTACTATCGTTTAACAAATGAACTTTCTGCTCTTGAAGACAACATCAAAGAGATTTCAGGTTTTGAAGGTGATTTGAAAGTTGATTTTGCAATTTTGAAGGATGATGGCGAACTTCATTATGCATTGTCGTCCACCACAATTGACGAATCAACAACACTTATTGCCAATGTTCGAAAAGTTTATTATAAACAGAAAACAGGTTCGGATGGCACCACCGTTTCTTACGTTGAAACAACGGACAAAACAAAGGAAGTTGGAATAACATATTTCACAAAAGAACTTGTTAAATATGATGGCGACCTTGTGATTGGAGAAACATATTATGTGTATGACACAACACAAGAAAAATGGAAAACAGAAAAAGCAACAAGCACGGAAAAAGAAAATAACTGTGAATATTATCTCGAAAGTTTTGTTGAAACAAACTTTGAAATGAAATATATTCTTGTCAACATCACTGTTAAAGGTGCAGGAGAAACAACTTCTGAAAGCAGAGAGGTGAATTGATGGATGCTTGGTTTTGGGTCTTTGTCACCTATGTTGTCCTTAACTTCTTGCTTTTGGTTTCAATGATTTTCTTTGAAAGAAAAAAGCTTTCAAGTGTGATAAGTTGGCTGACAGTTTCGACCTTTTTGCCATATGTCGGATATATCCTTTACATCATCTTTGGAAGCGGTCTTTCCATTCGTGTAAGACGCCTGATTTCCAACCACAAACTCTATGAAGTGGAATATGACAAGGCAATTCGTGACTATCTTGTTTCAATCAAAGATGTGGACAATATTTTGAAAGACGATGTTGGAACTGTCAAACTTTGTTACAACTATGGAAGCATCCTTTGTCCTGCGAATGACGTCAAAATCTTTCGTTGGGGTGAAGAAAAAATTGACGCATTGATTCGCGACCTTGAAAATGCAAAACATTCGATTAACATGGAATATTACATCTTTGATGACGACAAAGTCGGAAAAAGAGTGATGAACGTGTTGATCAAAAAGGCAAAGCAAGGCGTCAAAGTCAAGTTTATCTATGATTCAATTGGGTGCTTGGGCGCTCCCAGAAGATTTTTTCGAAAACTTGAAAGAGCAGGTGGGGAAGTTGCTGAATTTTTCCCACCTTTCGCTCACATACGTATGATAAATTTGAAACTTAACTATCGAAATCACAAAAAAATTGTCGTGATTGACGGCAAAATTGCTTACACCGGCGGAATTAACATACGTGACGACCATATGGGGAAAAAGAAGAAACTTTCTCCTTGGCGCGACACACATGTGCGTATCGTTGGGCCGGGAGTTTTCGTTTTGCAGAACGTTTTCTTGAACGATTGGAGATATATCAAAAAAGAAAACGCCCCTTCATCAAAATATCTCAAAGATGGGCTTTTCCCGAAACCAGACAAAATGGGCGACACATATTTGCAGGTGCTCGTTTCTGGGCCGGACAGCAATGTGCAATACATCAAAGAAGCCTACATCAAACTCATCACAAGTGCAAAAAAAGAAGTGCTTATTCAAACGCCTTATTTCATTCCTGACGAAGCGTTTATGTCCGCACTTCGCATCGCAATTTCAAGTGGTGTAAAAGTCAAAATCATGATTCCAAACAAACCTGACCACAGAACAGTTTGGTGGGTTTCACTCTCATATTTGAAAGATATGGTTGAAATGGGCGCAGATGTGTTTTTCTATAACGGCTTTTTGCACAGCAAAACGCTTGTTGTGGATGACAACAAACTTTCAATTGGGACTTGCAACATCGACAATCGCTCTTTCAGACTCAATTTTGAAGATACAGTGATTTTCTATTCAGAAAAACTAACCGAAGAGTATAAGGGATATTTTGCAGACGACCTGAAAAATTGCGAGTTGGTTGACACAAACTATTTCCGCAAAAAGAAGTGGTTAACAAGTTTCCTTCAAGCAATTTTCAGACTGTTTTCACCAATTTTATAAAACAAAAAACGCATTTTGGCAGTTTTGCATAAAATGTGTTTTTTTTGCAATAATTTGCGCATGAAAGTCAAAATTCTTCTCAAAATTTGCTATGTCGAAATCTGCAAACTTTTCTTGGTCGCTTTTTTCTCCCTGTTTTTTCTTTTGCCGGGGATTTTCTGTTTTGTTGATTTGGCATACACGCCAATTATCGCGAAAAAATCACCGCATTTGGATTTGAGGGGGATTTTTGGTTTGAGCAAAGAACTTTCGCAGGGGAACAGGCGGGAAATTATTTTGCAGATAATCAAATTTGTGATTTTTGCCGTTGTGATGATGTCGGCGTCTTTTTTGATTGTCGGTGTGTTCGGATTTTTTGTCAAAGTGACAAAATTGACCTATTTGCTTGCCACACTCTCATGCGGATTGTTTTTTGTGATTTTCTATTGCTTTTCGGAATATTTTGTGTGGTTGGAAAGAAATATTTTTCAAAACATTAAGTGTAAAACATGAAAAAACGTCTTTTTGTTTGTTTTTTTGAAAAAATTAAGTTATAATTTCTCAAAGGAGAAAACTTTGGACGCAAATTTGTTTACTGATCGTGATTTCGCCTTCAAATCTTTTGTTGAAGAACGAAAAAAAATAATTGAATCCGCTGACAGAGGCGACTTCGTGGAAGCATTCACAGAACTTTGCACAAAAGCAATGGCGGGAGATTGTGTTGCACAAGATGTGACAGCATATTTTTTCAACAGAGGTTTTGACAATTTTCTACAACCGAATTTTGAATATTATATGTCTTGGGAAATTTTGGCAGGAGCAAATGGAAACGAATTTGCACTTGAAAAAATGGAGTTTTTCCTTAACCCAGCACTTGAAAAAATCACCGATGATGTTGAACTTCTGAAAAACGCAATGCTTCGCAGAAACATCACACGTGACAACGCGCTTATGGTGATTTCAAATCTTATTTGTGAAGGAATTGCAGATGAACTTCATCTTGACGCAAAAAAACTTATCAACATTTCAAACAAAGCATCGAGATATTCCCCAGAAAAAAACCGAATTTTCTTGGACGCAATGGAAAAAGCACTTCCAAATGTTGTTGATTTCTTGTTGAGTTAGTCAATCACAAATCCTTCTTGAGAAAAACTTTCGGCAAACACTCCGGATATGCCCGTGATGATGTTGTTGCAAAGTTCAAATTCGTTCGTTTTGACAGACAAAAGCATAAGTTTGAGAATAACTGTGTTTTCGATTGAAACCAAACTTAAAAATGCATCATTTTCATTTTCCACACACCGAAAAGTGTGTGTTTTTTTATTCAAAAATCGCTCTTCAATCAATGATGTTGCACTTTCAATCCGGCACTTTAATTTGTCCGATTTCATACACCTTTCCAGCCGTTGTAAGCACGCCTGCATTTTGGCAAAAAGTGTCAAAATTTCCCCAGCCAGCAGGTTTGTTTCTTCTTCCTTCAAATGAATGAAAACAAATCCGTTTTCCTTCATTTTTTGGGAATATGCCCGTGCAATTTGTTCGAAATTTTCTGGCAACATTTCATCATTATACAAAGTTTCCATATGCTTTCTTATGACAAAAATTCAAAAAACGGCACAAAAAAACGCACCTTGTCGATGCGTATTTTTTTAGAACGAACTAAATCCAGTGGATTTGAGAATTTTACGATTTCTCACTTTGATGTCGTAGTAAACTTTTTGTGTGTCCAAACTCTTCATGATTCCAACTTGCTTTTCAGCATCTTTGCGATAGAAGAAAGGTGTTTCATATGAAGGAGTCTGCTTGATTTTGATTGGATTATATCTGAAAAGTTTGACAACCACTGTGTTACGCTCAATCTGACCCAATTCATATGGAGTGATGAGTGGGCGAGTTGTTCTTTGAAGTTGAACACTTGTGCTTGTGCTTTTTCCGTCCTTGTCTTTTTCAGACTTTGTTGTTGAAGTGTTTGTTTCTTCATGGAGAAGTTGAACTTCACCGCAGTTTTTGGAAAAGTCGTCACGTGTGTGTTGGTCGTCAGTTCCAAGATAAATTTGTGCGTTGCAGTTTCCGATGATTGTTTTCGCAGCATCTTGACCATATTTTGTTTCAAGCTGTGTGTAGGACTGAACTGCCATTTCATACAAAATGTTTCTTCCGCGGGAAACTGTGATCATACTGTCAAATTTTGGAATTGGTGGAAGGTTTCCGAATTCTTCCAAAATGAAGTAAACGTGATTTGGCAATTTCTTTGCTGGATATGAGTTTGCTTTGTCAACCAAACGTTTGTAAAGTTGTGACAAACACAAAATTGCAAGATTGTGACGTTCTTCTCTGTCATCTGGAATGATGAGATAGAAAACTGTTGGTTTGCTTGTGAAATCGTCAAAACTTAAATCACTTTCGGATGTGAGATATGAAATTCCGATGTCGTTCATAAATGAAATTTTTCCATTCAAAACACCAATATATGACTTTGTTGTGTTTGGAGCGTTGTTGATGACGGCGGATGTCAAGTTCGGAACGTTTGAAACAGATTCATCTCTTCCTTGAAGAAGATATTTTCTCACAGTTTCAAATGGAGCGTCGGCATCAGGGTCGCGATAGGTTGCGATTTTGTAAAGGTTATAGAAATTAAATCTTTCTTTTGTCATGCCAAGTTCTGGATTCATGCTGTCTTCAAGCATTGCAAGAGCACAACCATAAAGATAGTCTTGTGCACCTTCTTCCCATGTTGGGTCAGACGCTTTTGGCGATTTTGGTGCAATTGTGTTGCAGATTTCACGAAGTTCGTTTTGAGCCAAATCACAATAAACTTGTTCAGCACTTGAAACAGCAACTTTCACGCTTTCAATTGAAGCATAGGCAATGCCATTGAAGCCATACCACTCTGCGCCATATTTTTCCCCAGGAACTTCTCTGAAACCAAGGTCTTTTGGTTTCTTTCCGTTGTTTACGCGGGTGATGTGGTTTTTGAAATCCTTTCCTTGATGATAGAGGTCATAAGCATGGTCCATTGGGTTCCAACGTGTGGATGAAAATGGGTCACGAAGGTCAAGGGTTATGACGCGATATCCTTCATCCGCCATGATTCTGCTTGTCAATGTGAAAAGTTCACCTTTTGGGTCAGAGATGACCATGCAAGGTTTTTCGCCAGAGTGTCCCAAAATTCGGATTGTTGGAACAAGACAAGCGGATGTTTTTCCGGAAGCGGTTGTTCCGACAATAAGACAATGATATTCATCTTTCATTCCAATTTGATATTTTCCATTTTCAATGGCATTCTTAAACACAATTCCGGTGTTTTTGAGCGAAGGGAGTTGTGCCCAAGTTGTTGCAATCAATCCCTTTTGATTTCCAATATCTTCACTTTTGAGCCATTCAGCGTCATATGACAATTTCATTTCAGTGCCAGCAGCGGTTTTTCCAGTCGATTTTGGTGCTTCTTTCTTTTTTGGTTTTGACATAAGCGTAAAAAGAATTGCTAATCCTGCTCCAATTCCCGCTCCAATATATGCATAATCAGTCGTCAATGCAGTTGTAATGCTTTTTGGGTTTTTGGTGAAATAATATAATGCAACGCCACCTGCATATCCCAAAATAGTCAAAAAAAACAAAGAAATCAGGAAGGATTTAAACTTTTTATTCATATAAACTCCTTTATTTATATATATTTTATACACATTTCACAGAAAAAAGCAAGCAAATAATTTTGTTTCGCCAAAAAAATACACAAATCTGAAAAAATTGCTCACATCAGGAAGGTTGCATTATTTTTTCTCGCGTGATATAATATATAATGTATCAAGCATAGATTTACGGTGTGCCAGAGGACTGTTAACTTAAACGCCATGGCAAAAGCAGTGTTGCATGTGTGTTTTTTCAAAAATATGCTTTTGCGTGTGGTTGACACATCGTCACAGGTCTTGATATATCCCGCATAATATCCATCGGGAAATCTAGGTCGCAAACTCCTGTTTAAATGTGGAATTTCTTGCTATAAAGGTAAAGGCATACACAATAAAAGCAAAAAATCCAATCTATGAAGGCAGGGCACAAAGTTTGAGGCATACAAGAAGAGGATGTTAAAAAAATATTTATGTCAAATGTCAGCGCGATACTTACTCAGATTCTAGGCTTGACGGCGACAGTAACACTTTGTCTTTCGTATTTGGTCAAAAGCAAGAAATTATTTCTGATTTTGGGCTTATGCGGAGAAGTTATGTATGGTTTGACATTCATATTTGCAGGGTCTTGGAGCGCGGGAATTATTTCCCTTCTCTCATGTTTGCAGTATGTGGTTTTCTTTCTCTTTGAGAAAAAATATGGCCACACTCCAAAATGGGTTGGGGTGATTTTCATTGGACTCTTTATGACAGCAGGGGCACTCACCATGGAAGTGATATATGACATCATTCCGATGCTCACATATTCATGGTTCACAGTGACATTGTTCTTGAACAGCACAAAGAAGATAAGAAAATTTACGATTGTTCCAGATTTATCACTTGTTTTGTATGACATTATGGTAAAGGCATATGCCAATGCTTTTCAGGACGGAATTGAAGCAGTGTTTTTGATTTGTTCAGAAACCGCCGAAATTTGCAAGTCCAAGTTTATGTTTATGCGTGCAACACTACCTAAAAAATTTTTGTGTGAAAATATAGGAGTTGAATTTTTCAACTTACAGTCCGTCACACAAGAAAATTCAATTAGTGAAATCCACAATGTTGCAGAACCAAAAGAGATAAATTTTCTCCAATGTCCAATTGACAGATATGGTTAGCAGACCAAAAGCCACTCGAAAGAGTAAAAAAGAGAACCGCCAATTCTCTTTTTTCTTTTATTGACATAAATTTTTCAAAATGATAAAATAAGTCGTGAAAAGTTGGGATACACTCAAAAAATCGCAATGCACCCATAGTGAAGTGGATATCACAAGCGTCTTCGGAACGCTTATGCCGAGTTCGAGTCTTGGTGGGTGCACCATACAAGAATAAAAGTCGCAGAGAGTAATAAACTCTGCAATTTTTTTAAAAAAAGTTAATAAAAATAAATTTTTTGGAATCCGTTTTTTTGGACTTTAAATGTGCTATATTGAATATAGCAAAGGAAGAAAACTTTTTGTGGAGGTGGAAATGGAAGAAGAAAGATTTGAAAGAATTGTGAAACAAACAATGAAAGACTATCCAAATTTTACTTTCAAAATTTACAAAAGCAGTAAATCATCATCAAAATATTTAATAATAAAAGATGATTTGGAATTTATGAAATCTTTAAGGGTTTCAGACCATAGAAATTTTTCATCAAGAGATTTTGATAAAGAGATGGTTGCGCCAAAAATTAAAGAAAAAGTTTTGAAAAAGACTATTGTAAATTTATGTGAAAGCTTAAAAAGAAAGAGATTACGCTTTTTGCTTTATGGAGTTTCGTTGCAACTTGAACAAAGAAGCTTTGCATAAAATTACAAATCTTTTGGAAAATACGTTAAAATTTCTATAAATGATGTTCCGTGCATAGTTTTGGCAGAACAATTGACTTGTATGCGAAAAATTGATGTAAACAAACTTATTCGCCAATTGACAAAAGAAGAAATGGAAGAAGTTGAGAAATGTACAAAAATCCAGATTGCAATATGTGAAGGCGAAAAATAAAACAAACCAGAAAAAAAGAAAAAATATTCTTTTTTTTGCAAAAATTGTTGCTTTTTTCAATAAAAAACAAAATAAAAGGGGTAATTATGAAAAAAATATTAAAGAAAAATATTAGAAACAAAAAAGATACAATACAGCCACAAAAGAAAGATAATTATCCATGGCTTAACGGGAAAAAGAAAACACTGGATTTTGATGAGATAATAAACATTGAAGAATTTCTTGAGGATTAAGAGTTGAGTCTTTGTTTTTCAAGATTTAGATATTTGAAGAATGTTGAGATTGGCATATTTGCCATTTTTGCAGCGTCATTACAGGTTATTTGTTTTG
>CAYOEW010000001.1:40259-52534 GCA_964403245.1 uncultured Lachnospiraceae bacterium | reverse complement strand
CGTTTCATGCGTCAACTCATCGAAAATGGACATGTATACGCCGCACAGCCACCTCTTTACAAAGTTTCAAAAGGAAAAGAAGATTTGTATTTCTATTCCGATGAAGAACTCAACAGATGGTTTGACGAAAACGGCAGAAAAGGAACAACCTTGCAACGATATAAAGGTCTTGGTGAAATGAACCCAGAACAACTTTGGGAAACAACCATGAACCCAGAACACCGCATCCTTTTGAAAATTACAATGGAAGACGCAATTGAAGCCGACAAACTCTTCAGTCAACTTATGGGTGAAGACCCAGAATTAAGACGTCAATTCATTGAAGAAAACGCAACACTCGTCAAAGACCTTGACGTTTAATATCAAAATAAAAAAATAAGGAAAAGAAAATGAGTAAAAGAGAAGACGAACAAAAAAGACTTAATCTCAAAGAGATTTTGGAAAAAGAAAAAATCAAACCTATTGAAGTGGTTGGGGAACTTAAAAGGTCCTTCATCGCCTATGCCATGGCAGTCAATGTAAGTCGTGCCATTCCTGACGTTCGCGATGGACTCAAACCGGTTCACAGAAGAATTTTGTATTCGATGGGCGAACTTAACAATTTCTACACTTCTCCACACAAGAAAAGTGCCAGAATTGTCGGTGAAGTTATGGGAAAATATCACCCACATGGTGACAGTTCCATCTATGACGCTCTCGTTCGACTTGCTCAAAACTTCTCAATTCGATATCCACTTGTTGATGGACATGGAAACTTTGGTTCAGTCGATGGTGACCCTGCCGCTGCGATGCGTTACACCGAAGCAAGACTTTCAAAAATCGCTGGTTTGATGCTTAAAGACATCGACAAGGAAACTGTTGATTTCTATCCAAACTTTGACGACACTTTGATGCAACCAACTGTGCTTCCTGCACGCTTCCCAAATCTTTTGGTTAATGGTGCAGACGGAATTGCTGTCGGAATGGCAACAAACATCCCACCACACAACTTGACAGAAGTCATCAATGGTGTTCAAGCCTTGATTGACAATCCTGACATCGACATTGACGACCTTATCAAAATCATCCCTGCCCCTGACTATCCAACAGGCGGAATCATCATGGGACGAACAGCAGTCAAACATGCATACAAAACTGGCCGAGGCGGAATTTTGGTTCGCGGACGCGCAGAAATTGAAGAAACCGCTTCTGGAAGACAAAGAATCATCATCACTGAAATTCCATATGGCGTAAACAAAGCACGCTTCATTTCACAAATTGCTGACTTTGTGAAAAACAAGAAGATTGAAGGCATCAGCGACCTTCGTGATGAAAGTGACCGAGATGGACTTCGCGTCATTGTTGACATCAAAAAGGACGCGAACGCACAAGTTGTTCTTAACCTTCTTTACAAACACACAATGCTTCAACAATCAAGTGGAATCATCATGCTTGCTCTTGTAAACGGTGAACCAAAAGTTCTCAATCTCAAAGAAATGCTTTATTACTATCTTGAACATCAAAAAGAGATTGTTGTAAGAAAAACTCGCTATGACCTGAAAAAAGCAGAAGAAAGAGAACATATTGTCAAAGGTTTGGTGACCGCTCTTGCAAGCATTGACGAAGTTATCAAAATCATCAAAAGTTCAAAAGACAAACAAGAAGCAATCGCAAATTTGACAGCAAACTTTAAATTGGACGAAATTCAATCAAACGCAATTTTGGAAATGAAACTTTCAAAATTGACAAGTTTGGAAGTTGAAAAACTCAAAGAAGAACTCGCCCAACTTGACGCAGCCATTGCGGACTATAAAGACATCCTTCAAAAACCTGAAAGAGTGCTCAAAATTGTTCGCGATGACCTTGAAGTTGTCAAATCAGAATATGGCGACGCTCGTAAGACTGAAATCTCAATGGAAATGGGTGGAATTGACATTGAAGACCTTATCGCCGAAGAAAATGTCATCATTTCAATGACACATTTGGGATACATCAAACGCATGAGCGTTGACGAATATAAAGCACAACATCGCGGTGGAGTTGGAATCACCGCCCACAAAACAAAAGACGAAGACTTTGTTGAAAAAATGTTTGTTACTTCAACTCATGACACTCTTTTGTTCTTCACAAATTTGGGAAAGGTTTACAGCGCGAAAGCCTATGAAATCCCAGAAGCACAAAGACAAGCGAAAGGTCGCGCAATCATCAATCTTCTTCAACTTTCACTTGGCGAAAAAGTTAACACAATCATTCCAATGGAAAATCTTGAAAAAGCAAATCTCATCATGGCAACCAAAAACGGCTTGATCAAGAAAACTCCACTTTCTGAATATGAAAACATCCGAAAGGTTGGAAAAATCGCAATCAAACTTGTTGAAGGCGATGAACTTATTGGAGTTGACATCACAAACGGCAGAGATGACATCATCATTGCAACACACGAAGGAAAATGTATCCGATTCAACGAAACCGATGTTCGACAAGTTGGACGCGACAGCCAAGGTGTGAGAAGCATCAAACTTTCTGAAAATGATTATGTTGTTGACATGGCAATCGTCCACGAAAACGCAACAATCATCACAATTTCAGAAAATGGCTATGGCAAACGCACTGATGTTGAAGAATTCAGACTTCAACAACGTGGTGGCTCTGGTGTTAAGGCCGGAATTTTCAACGAAAAAACAGGCAAACTTGTTGCTCTCAAACAAATCGTTGATGAATGTGACCTTCTTCTCATCGCTGACAGCGGAATCATCATCCGCACCCCAACCGAAGACATCAGCACATTCTCAAGAGTAAGTCAAGGTGTGAAGATTATGAAACTCAAAAACAATGCTCGCATCACAGGTGTTGCTCTTGCGGAAAAATCCGAAGAAAGCGCTGACCAAAATGACGGAGAAACACAAGACACAAATCCAACTGAAATCCAGCAGGAAACAGTTGAAAATATTGAACAAACAAACGAAGAAGATGAATAATCTTCTTTGTTGCTTTTCAGCCAAAACCTTTATCACATGAAAGGAGGCAAAAATGGACAAAGAAACACTCATTCAGGAAAAAGCATATCTTGAAGAAGTAAAATCAACAATCAAAAAACTTCAATCCGAAAAATCCGACAAAATCAAACTCAATCTTGCTTCAATTGAAAAGTTTAAGAAATATTTCGCAGACTATTTTTATGAAATCAAGAAGGATTCTGACGAACTTGCCGACATTAACACCCAAATTGAACATTTTGAGCAACAAAATGTCACATTAAAAAACGAAATTGCCAAATTGGACAGGCAAACAACAGTTCCATATTTTGGCAGATTTGATTTTCAAGCCGAAAACGAAGAAAAGCCAAAACAATATCACATTGGTCTTGGGCTTGTTCAGGATGACGAAAAGAATTTTGTATATGACTGGCGCGCTGACATTTGTTCTCTTTATTATGATGACAAATTTGGTAAAGCGACATATTCTTGTCCTGACGGCGAAATTTCGGGAAATGTGACACTCAAACGTCAATATAAGATTGAAAATGGCAAATTGCATTACTATCTCGACAGCAATATGATCATCGATGACGACATTTTGATGGAACAACTCTCAAAAAATGCAACTACAAAAATGCATGACATCGTTTCAACAATCCAAAAAGAACAAAATGTTCTCATTCGCTCTGATGATTTTTCAAACACAATTGTGCAAGGTGTTGCCGGTTCAGGAAAAACATCTGTCGCAATGCACAGGGTTTCATATTTACTCTATAAATATCGCAACTCTCTCAAAAGTGAGGATATCCTGATTTTGTCCCCTTCTGAAATGTTTGGGGATTACATCAACGAAGTTTTGCCATCTCTTGGGGACGAAAAAACTTTTTCAACCACCTTCACAAACATGGCAAAAAGACTTTTGGCTCTCCCTTTTGAAACGCGCGAAACAATGCTTGAACGCGTCATACATCACCAAAAACAAGCGGATTTTGAAAATATTGCAATAAAATCAAGTTTTGAATTTTTGGAAGACCTGAAAAACTTTCTTGACAACGATATTTGCAAACTTTTCATTCCAAACGCAATCACTTTTGGGAAAATTGTCATAAGCGAAGATGACATCAAAGACATTTTCTTCAACAAACTTGACACTCTTCCAGTTTACAAACGTATTGACGTTTTGGCGGAACTTGTTACTGAAAAATTCGACATCCCAAAATCAGCATATGGTGACCTTTTGGAAAGAACAAAAAAACTTCTTTATGACAGATTTATGACCACAGATTTGCTGAAAATTTACAATCTGTTTTTGCGAAGTGTCGACATTCCTGAAATCGAAACAATTGGTGCATACGACATTGCTCCAATCATGCTCATCAAAGAAAATCTGTTTTCGCTTGCAAACTCGTTTGATGCAAAATATGTCATTGTTGACGAAATGCAGGACTATACCCCTTGCCACTTCTATCTTTTTGACAAAATTTGGCATTGCGGAAAACTTTATTTGGGAGATATATATCAAAGTATTGACCGAACTCTCACCCCAGAATATCTCTCATTGCTTACAAAACTTACACACGCAAAACTTAAAGTTTTGAATAAGACTTATAGAAGCACTTTGAATATTTCCAAATTTTCACAGAAAATCCTCGGAAAACAAATTGCCCATTGCGTCAATCGACAAGGCGAAGATGTGGAATGCATCAAAACAAAATCTTGTGCAAAATCAATCGAAAAAATTGTTTTGCAGGAAAAACATAAAAAACAATCAATCGCAATCATTTGCAAAAGCAAGGATGAGATGAAAAAACTTCAATCAGAAAGCGAAATCTTGAAGAAATTTAAGATTTTGAGTGACACATCAATTGTCGGAAGAAAAATCATCACAACACCCGCCATGGCAAAAGGAGTTGAATTTGATTGCATCATTGTTCCGTTTGCAAATTCAGACACATATCACAACGAACTTGACCGCAATCTTTTGTATGTTGCCTCAACCCGTGCCTTGCATCATCTTTACTTTGTTTCAGACAAAACTCCATGCAAATTTTTGATTAAAAAATAAGCAAAAAAATAAATGAATTTATATTCACAAAAACAAATAAAATTTGTGTGTTAAACATCTGAAAATTGACAAGCAAAAATGTGATGCAAATAATTTAAAATTTATACAAAATTCAACAAAAACACAAATTGTGCTTTTTGAACTGAATTTTACACAAAATTTACTATTTTTTCAAAAATCTATCCACAAAAATGTGGAAATGTGGATAACTCATGTGATTTTGTCCACTTTTGAGCCTAAAATCCGCTCGTGAATAGTTATAAATTGTTGTGAATATTTATAAATTTGTGGATAAGTGGAAATTCTTTGTGTATAAATTTGAAGCACAGACATCTCCCGTTTGATTGACAAAAATGATATATATAGTTTAAAATATAAAGTAAAATAACAAGAATAAAAGGAAAATATTATGGATAAAAATGACATTATAATCCCCAAAAAACTTCCTGGTTTTTGGGAACTTATGCCAAGTGAACAAATAATATTTGCTTCGTTGCAAGAAAAAATTGAAAATGTCTTCAAAAGCAATTGTTTTGTTCCCCTTGACACACCTGTCTTGGAATATTCCGAAACATTGCTTGCAAAAAGTGGTGGCGAAACAGACAAGCAAGTTTTTCGCTTCACAAAAGGTGACACAGATATGTGCATGAGATATGACCTGACTGTCCCACTTGCAAGATTTGTTTCGATGTACAAAAACCAATTAAACTTCCCTTTCAAAAGATATCAAATTGGCAAGGTTTATCGCGGAGAACGTCCGCAAAAGGGAAGATACAGAGAATTCTATCAATGTGACGCCGACATCATCGGAAATGGAGAACTTTCATATCTTTGCGATGCAGAAACAATCGCACTCTTCTCAAAATGCTATAAAGCAATCGATGTTGATGTGACAATTCGCGTTTCAAATCGTGAAATTTTGTCGGGATATTTCCAAGAAATCAACAGAGAAAACCTTTCGTCTGAAATTTTGACGATACTTGACAAAATCGATAAAGTTGGAATTCAAATTGCAAAAGAAATGCTTCTTGAACTGCAATTAAGCGAAAAAGAATGCAACAATTTGTTGAACCTTGCACAAACAAGCGGAAAAATTGAAGAAATTTCCGAAAAATTGAAGGGTTTTTGTGAAAATTCACTCTTTCAACTTGGTGTTCAACACTTGATTGAAATTGATGAATATCTCAAACTTATGAAGATTGAAAATGTGGTCTATGACCTGTCAATCATTCGCGGACATGATTATTACACCGGCACTGTTTTTGAAGCGTTCACTTCAAGCGAAAAAATTGCTGTTGGTGGTGGCGGAAGATTTGATAATCTTTGCGGTTATTTTTCAAACGACAAGATGCCGGGTGTCGGCATGAGTATTGGATTGACACGCTTGTTTGATATTTTGACAAAAAATCAAATCGAAACAAAATGTGAAATTGATTGCGCAATAATCAATTTTGACGAAACACTCAAAGACGCAATATCTCTGATGACAGAATTGCGTGAAAATGGCATAAAAGCGGACTGTTTCTTTGAACACAAATCTTTCAAATCAAAAATGAAAGAAGCAAACAGACGAAATGTTGAATATGTCATCATTTTGGGAGAAGATGAAGTCAAATCACAAAGTTATGCGCTCAAAAACATGCAAACTGGCGAACAGGAAAAATTAAATTTTTCACAAATTGTTGAAAAATTACGCAAAAATTAACAAAAAAGAGGAAAAAATATGAAAAAAAAGAAAATTTTGGTCACATCCGCCCTTTTGTATGTAAACGGCTTGCCACACCTTGGACATGTTGTTGGTTGCTGGCTTCCAGGTGACGTCTTCACAAGATTTCACAAAACATTCGGAAATGATGTCGTTTATGTAAGCGGAACGGACGACCACGGAACAACAAGTTACATCTCAGCAAAGGAAGCAGGGCTTGAACCTGCACAATACATCGCACAGATGAACTCTCGCATGAAGGAAATTGCAAAAAAACTTTCAATCAACTTTGACATTTTCAGTGGAACAAACACAAAAATTCACGAAGATGTGACATTGGATTTCTTTAATGAAATCTACAAAAATGGTTACACACAAGAACAGACCAGCAATATGTTGTTCTGTGAACATGACCATGTCGCACTTGCAGACAGATTTGTATATGGTGTCTGCCCATATTGTGGATATGACAAAGCATATGGTGACCAATGTGACAAATGTGGCAAGACATATGAACTTGACGACTTGAAAGAGCCAAAATGTTCATTCTGTGGACAAAATGCTGTGAAAAAAACAACAAATCACATCTACATTTCTTTGGACAAACTCCAACCACAACTTGAAAAATGGGTTGAAGGAAAAAAAGATATCTGGCGCCCACATGTTTACAGCATGACAAACAAATGGTTTAAGGAAGGACTCAAACCACGTTGCATCACACGTGACATTCCTTGGGGAATCAAAGTTCCTCTCAAAGGATATGAAGACAAGGTCTTCTACGTTTGGTTTGACGCCCCAATCGGCTACATCTCAATCACAAAAGAACTTGGTGGAGAAGAAATGGTCAAAGACCGCTGGCAAAATGATGATTGTGAAATTTACAACTTCATCGGCAAAGATAACATTGATTTCCACGCAATATTCTTCCCAAGCATGCAACTTGCCTGCAAGAAATATAACCTTGCGACAAATGTTGTTGGCTTCAACTTCTTGAACTTTGAAGGGCAAAAATTCTCAAAATCAAAGCATATCGGAATTTTCTGCGACAAACTTCTTTCAAGCGATGTTGACATTGACGCTCTGAGAGCATATTTGGTGTCAATTTTCCCTGAAAACAAAGACAGCGACTTCACATATGAAGGCTTCAAACTCAACACAAATGCCGAACTTGTTGGGAAATATGGAAACTTCTTCAACCGCACAATCAACATGATTAACAAAAATTTTGCAGGAAATCTCGGAATTGACTTTGATGACATCAAAGACAAATTGGATGAAAACGACAAAGAATTGATTGACGCTATTGAAAATTGTCCAAACGAAATTGCAAATCTCTTTGCAAAAACAGAATTCAGAGCCGCATACAAAGAAATTCTTCGTTTTGCTTCAATTGGAAACACATATCTTGAAAAAACTGCCCCATGGTCACTCATCAAAAATGGTGATTTGGATAGCGCAAAGAGAGTTTTGTATCTCTGCTTGAACATGGCAAAATCCCTTGCAATTGTTGCAAGTCCAATTCTGCCAAACAAAACGGCGGAAATTTGGTCAGAACAGTTGGCTCTTGCCGGAAGACCTAATGATGAAGGAAATTGGGCAAATTCAAACAAAATTGACATTTCAAAGTCACACAAAATCAATCTTCCAAAACCACTCTTTGCTCGCCTTGATGACGAAACAATTGAAAGATATAAAAATGAACTCGCCTAAAATCATTCAAGCATACATTTGAAATAAAAAAAATAATCTGACGAATTTGTCAGATTATTTTTTTATTTAATTTTTTGAATTTGTGAGATTATTCAAACAATCCACCAACTTTGTTGATATATACATTTCTGTAATAATCATTTGAATACAAAGTCTTGTTTCCATAGATCGCACCATCAGTACTGCTGTAACTTTCTCTGATTTGAACCAATTCTGTCGTCTTGGACGTTCCAGAAACAGCTCCAAGATCCAAGTCAACAACCACTGCCCCACTCAAATTCAAGGAAGTTGAAATTGTGTCAATGAATGAGAATGTCTTTGCAACTTGTTTTTCATCTCTGTTGATATAACCATTATAATCTTGTGTTCCAAGAGTGAGAGTCATATCCTTTGCTCCGCTCACGCCAAGCAAGTTTTCACCATTCAAATCAATCTTGTAAGTTCCATTGTCTTTTGTGTATCCCAAGAGCGCACGTTCAAGTGTTGGATGAGCATCAATATTTCCAATTGCCTTAACAATGATATTCATGATTGTGTCACTGAATCCAAACGCATCTCTGATGATATCTGAAATATTTTCAATGATTTCATTTGACTCATAAACATCTTTGCTTATGCTGTCTTTCACAATTTTGTTCCATTTTGTTCCGCCAATTCCAATGAAACCACCTTCTGTCTTTTCGTTTTGACTGAATCTGCTCAAATAGAGTTTTCCACCCTTAAATTCCATGATTGAATATCTCTTGTCAAACGAACCACTGAATGCAATGCCAGATATTCCACTCTTCTCGATGGCAAATTGGGCATACATATAAATCTCTCCAGTTTCGCTGATTGAGGCATATATGTCTGTTTCAATGTTAATCTTGGCAATGCTGATCACGTTTGCGTTTATTGTGCCAGTGAATGTGAAGTTTTGGGTGTTCATTGTGCTTACGGCGGCATCAACAAAGGATGTCAATTCGCTGAAATCAATGTGAGTTGCTGTGGTGTCATAGTCAAAGTTCGAATCGGACTTGGAATATGAATTTCCTTGTGCGTCAGTGTCATATGTCACTTTGCTGAAATCATAGTCATCAAGCGAAACGGTCAAATTGATTGTGCTTCCGCCAAAGATGAGATTTGAAACAGAAAGTTCACGAAGAACATTCTTCACTTCAGTCGCATTTTCATCAATTTCTTCTTTTGTCACAAATTTGATTGTTGCAACTTGTTCTTCATCTGAAGAATTGATTGAAGCAAGGTTGATTTGAATTGAGAATGTTGTTTCACAAAGTCCGTCTTCGTTTTCAACTTTTTCAAGTTTGATGTTCTCAATCATTTCCATTACTGCTGTTACTGAATGCAAAATTTGGTCAACCTTTGATGTTGTGTCTGATGTATCCTGTTCCCCAAGTCCAAGAAGCGACTGAATGAATGAGAAGTCAGTTGTGCTTTCTTCCAAATGCCAAGTTTGCATCATTTCGTCTGAAAGTTTGATGTTTGCAAAACCAAGTATCATTGAAACAATGTCACTCATGCTTGTGTTTGCAATTCTTGCCTTAAACTCATGGCTTCCAATATTGTTTGTCAAGTCCGAACCGTCAACTTTGTTGTCATGTGAATATGTCACATACAATCCGTCCGAATCACTGCCATACAACAGGCTGATGATATGCTCGGCGGTTTCGGTGTAATCTGTTGCCCCGCTTGACATTTCGCTTGTTTTGATGTTCAAACCGCTTGATTGAACTTTGAATTTCTTGCCGTCAAACAAATTATAGTTTTCTTCTCCGACAATTGGTTCTCCATTTTCATCTTTTGGAAGGTCATCAATTGCAATCAAAACGCTTCCAGAAGCAGTCATTTTTGTTGATGTTTCAACATTTGAAGAGTCAACGCTCTTGCCATCAATTGTTGCGTTAAGTCCAACATTATAGTGCATCGAAGTTCCGAAGTCATAAACTCCACCAACAAGGTCAAACAAAGTGTTCAAATCATTGAAGTCTGCAAGATTTGTTCCAAAATTGGACTGTGATGTATAATTTGACTTCACGCCTTCAATTTCTTTTGTTTCGTCTTTAAATTTAAAGATGTTTTCCAGTTTTTCAATATAAGTTCCAACTGAAATGTTTGTGAAATAAACACCAAAGTTAAGTTGTTTTGTCACATCTTCTTCGTTTTCAAGCCAACTCTCTTCGAATTTATCAACTGCGTATCCGCCTTCAGGGATGATTGTGTTTGGATCTTCAATGTTTGCCCCCAAGATTATCTTTGTTGGCATGATTGTGTTTTCATAGTTCTCCAAGAACGCCTGAACAACGATGTCATGGAACGTTCCATTCTCCATATATTGAAGTCCATCTCTGAAATTCACCTGAAGTCCGTTGTAAGTCGTTTCATCAACCGTATAATTGACCCATTGTCCATAAATCTTGTCAAGTGCTGGCAAAACAACCATAAATTTCTTGACTGCTTCGGCTTCGCTGGCAGTTTGTGCTTCACCTGAAAGCGAAATTCCCAATTTTGTTTCAACAAATTCCATCACTTCGTCAATCGTGGCTTCACTCAAATCCGCTTTTAACTGCAATCCTTGAATGTCAATATAAATTGTGTTGTCAATCAAATAGATGTAACTTGAAAGTCCAAGAGAAGTTGTGTAAAGTGAGATTGCTGGAACATATTTTCCGGTTTCATTCTTGATGAGCATTGCAACAAGTTGACCATAGAATGTGTTTGTGCTGTATCTTACAGCCAAATCACTCGCAAATGCATACATATCTTCTTGCACTTTTGTGCTGTCAAGCAAACCTTCAACAAAATCAGTTTTGTATTCACTTTCATCAAAATCCATGTTAATCTCTGGTAAATTTGAAACCAAATTCAACGAAATTGATGCAATATCATAGATTTTGATTTGTGCCGAAGTGAAATCATCTCCTGTGAAATTCAACAAAATTTGTGCAATTGCTGTGTCAAGTACACTGTTAATTTGTTTGAACGACAGGCTCAAATTGTTTGTCGTTCCGCTTATTTTCAACAACATGTTGTTGATATAATCGCTCGGCGTGTTGTTGTTTTGCAAGATTTCCAACACTTCTTCAAACACACCAAATTGAATATCAACTCCAAACGCATCATTCACAAGTTTGCTTATGATATCCTTCCAATTTGACGAAGATGTTTCTCCACTTGAAGTTGGAAGCGCATATTTCAATTTCATATTGCCATATGCGATATAAATTGTCTTGTTTTGAATGCGAATATTAAGTTTTTCTCCCGCAATCTCAACATTTGCAATTTCCAAAACGCTTCCATTATATTGAATTGTTCCTGTGAGAGTAAGCCCATTATAATCAAATGTAAACCCAGCGCTGTATTTTCCGCCTTCAACATATTCCTTCACAGATTTTGCTTTTGCAATCACACTGTCAAGGTCTTCTGCGTTTGTTGGTGCAACATCTTTTGTAAGCGAATCTGTTTCGTTAAGTTTAACTGAAATGCCAATGCCATTTGTAGTGTATGTCGCTGAAATGCCTGTGTTGTTTACTGCAAAGGTCAGGTTTTCAATATCCAAAATGTTCTTGTCTTGTGTAAGTGTTTCCAAAATTGGCAAAATCTTCTCAAACATGTCTGCCAAGGTGCTTGCTGTTTCTGTGTCTTCAGCCACAATTGTTTGTGTTGAAACAAGGTTTTTAATCTTGTTAATCACACTGCCAAGGTCTGCAAGTTCTGTTGAAATTTTAATTTCACCAATTGTCAAATATGCCACATTGTCTTTCACCAATACAACAATGTTTGTGCCTGCAATTGTTGTTGAAGCCTTTGCGTAAAGTTCACCTGAAATGTCAAGGTCAAG
>CAYOEW010000001.1:37149-40159 GCA_964403245.1 uncultured Lachnospiraceae bacterium | reverse complement strand
TCCAAAATGTTCTTGTCTTGTGTGAGTGTTTCCAAGATTGGCAAAATCTTCTCAAACATGTCTGCCAAGGTGCTTGCAGTTTCTTTTTCTTCAACCACAGTTGTTTGTGTTGAAATAAGGTTTTTAACCTTGTTAATCACACTGCCAAGGTTTGCAAGTTCTGTTGAAATTTTAATTTCACCAATTGTCAAATATGCCACATTATCTTTCACCAATACAACAATGTTTGTGTCTGCAATTGTTGTTGAAGCCTTTGCGTAAAGTTCACCTGAAATGTCAAGGTCAAGTGCGAAATCAAATTGCATGTCGTCATATGTCAATGTGATTGTGCCTGTGTGCTTGCCTGTCAAATTGTAGTAGTTGTCTGTGATTGAAATCTCTTCAAAGTTTTTGAGTGTAAGAGTCAAATCAAGTCCTTTTGCTCCAAGTTTGATTGAAGAAAGGTCGTTTTCCAAGAAGTTTACTGCAACTGCTGTTTCGAAAATCGTTTGAGTGTTGAATGTTACGCCCAAATTCATCGCTGTCAAACTTCCCTTGACGTTCAATGAAAGTTTGTTCAATATTTCGTCAATTGAAAGTGCTGAAACATCTTCGCCAAAAATTTCTGTCAAAATTGTTCCAACATCTGTTTCGCTCTCTGTTGTGTCGTCTGAACTTGAAACAATTGGCATAATCAAATCAACCAAATCCATAACTGTGTTCACGGAAAGTTTGACCTTAATGTCGCCATATGAAACATATGCCACGCCATCTGCGTAAATCACATCCAAAACATTTCCACCGATTGTAAGGTTCTTAATCGCAAAAATGTTGTTTACAAAATCAAGATGAGCATTCCCGGAAATTTGAATGTTTTCAGATGAATAATTTGCAACAAAACCAACTTCAAATTGTTTTGTTTCAATCAAATTCATGACATTCTCAATTTTTTGCAAAACACTTGAGATATCATCAGTTTTTGTTGGAATTAAGATTTCCTTTTCAGAAGAATCACTCAAAACTGCACTGACTTTTATGTCATCATATGAATATTTAATCGTCAAATTGTCATCAGTTGCTGAAATTGACGCATTATGCAACAAGTATGACACAACGGCAAACTCATCTTCGGTTGCCGAAAGTTGAATTTCTTTCAAAACTCCAACAACAATTGTGAGAATTTCTGAAACATCAGCTTCATTTGACGAAAGCGAAATGTTAAGTGCAAAAATTTCGTTGATTTTGGAGATATATTTTTGAACATCGTTAATGTCACATTCAACAACAATTTCACCAACACAAACATAGAGTTTTGTGCCAGACAAGTAAAGAGTTATATCTTCGCCAAACAAACTGCATTCAATTTTTGCAACAATTTGATTTGAGAAATCAGCAATCAAATCTGCTTCAATTTGTTTGTCACCATATGTCAGATTGATTTTTCCAGCAAACTGTTTTGCATCAACAATTTTTTCAGCAATTGTCGTAATTTGCAACAAGTTTGTCACATCATAATATTCACCCGAAATTTCAACAACGTCTGATGTTTGTTCAAATATTGCAAGCACATCAATCGTGTCAAATTTGACATTTATGCTTGAAAGTTTTTCAGAAGATTCTTCAAGAGAAACATTAAGTCCATTTCCCCATGTCATTATGAATTGCGTTTCAGTTTCAATTGTGTCATCTGGCATGAAAGCATTTATTTTTTCAGTGTTTCCAAATGCACCATCAAGAATTCCCAACAAAAGTTGATATGGATTCTGATCTTCATTTGGAGTGATTTTGTTTACAATTTCATTCAAAAGAGTTGAAACATCTTTGCCAGTATATTTTTCAATAAAGTGGTTGATTTGTGTTTCCCATTTTTGATAATCACCAATACTGAATTTGAGTTTAAGTCCGGCAAAGTCAACAAAAATCTGTTTGTCAGAATATGCAACAGCCAATTCTTCGCCTTCAAATGTGGTGTAAGCTTTCACCTTCATTGAATCAGTGCTGTCAACCACAAAATTCACAACATATGCGTTTTCATTGACTTTGACATCAACTTGACCTTTGACATTTGAATCTGTGAAAAGATTTTTTCCATATCCAACATATTTTGTGATTGGACTCATGTCAATCACATTTTCTTCGGACGGAGCAACAATTTTGTCTTCAACATCTGATGCGTTCATTGAAATTGTTGGAGCATTGAACTTGATTGCGTTTCCAAGAATAACGATGTTATCTCTCAATCTTGCTGAAGTTACATTGAAATTTTCGTCACACAAAATTTGAGCAGAAATTGCATTTCCAAGACGAATGATGATTTCATATCCGCCATCTTCAAGTTGTCTTGAATCTTCCGTGTCCAACATCTCTTGCAATTGGTTGATATCAAAATTTTCAAAATCAATCCCAAGTGCATTTCCTATACTATTTAAGAAGGAAAGGTCAATATCCAAATTCTTTGACACAAAATCAAAGAGAGCAGCAACATCAAGCGATGAATCGCCAGTCGAAAAATCGGTGGATGCAGTGTTGAATTTGTATGTGCTGTTTTCAATCGTCAAGAAAAGGTCTGAATTGCAATATACAGCCGAAACGTCAAAAACATTTCCGTTGTAGGTCAAATCAATGTCAAAAGAAAGATTTCCACTTACGGAATCATAAATTGCATCACCCGCAAGTGAAAGTTTCATTTCTGAATTTTCAAACTCAAGGTTTAATCCTTTGACATCAACATTTTGAAAGTTACCAAGTCCCATCAAAAATCCGCTGAAAGGATTTTCATCTTCCGCGCCCGCATCATCTTGAAAAAGGTCGTTTATGATTGGGGGAACATCACCAAAAATTTCAACATATCCAAAGAAAACAGAGAGCGTCAAAACAATATATAAAGTGAAAACTTTAAACATTCTTGGGATTAAGTTTTTCGGCGTCTTCATTTCGTTCATGTAAGCACCTCATCAAGTTCCGGCAAATCAACAAATCTGTATGTGTCGGTGAAAGTGTCTGTGATTGGGATGTTTCCAATTCCCTGTTG
>CAYOEW010000001.1:0-37049 GCA_964403245.1 uncultured Lachnospiraceae bacterium | reverse complement strand
TATGGCATCACATTGTCAGGAGTGGTGAAGAAAACTTCTTTATATTTATCCATCGTCCAAACTTCACTGTCATTTTCATCAAAATGTGCTGTGATTGATTCAAGACTTCCAGAAGTGTTTGTGAATGTTCCGTTTTTGTTGATTTTGATTTCGTTTGTGTTTGAGTTATACATCATTCGACTGCAAATTTCTGGAGCAAGCGAACCTGATGAAGGGCTGTATTTGTTAAACACAAGAGTTCCATCTCTGAACAATTTTTCACTCTTCATATTTTGATTAACTTTCACAATTCCGGCATTTGCCAAAACGTTTCCGGTCATAAGTTTGTAGTATCCATCAGCGTGATAGAGATTATATTCCGCAATGTTGTAGAGTTGCATTTGATTGAAACTTGTCACCGCCGAACCACTTTTTGCACGATTAACCCATTTCAAAATGTCTTCTTCGCTTTCTCTGAAATCCGCTTCTGTTCCGTTTACGATTACATCAGGTTCGATGGTATCAACATAAATTTTGCCGACAGAAAGGCCTGTGACAACAGCCACAACCAAAACAAGCAAAAAACTGATAATTTTTCTCATATTAAAAGATGCCACCGACAACTCCTGTTTCAAAATAAAAACAATCCAAAAATTTTCTTTTTTGACTGCTGTTTATAGTGTAACATAAACAGACAAAATAGTCAACAGAAATAGTTAAAGATTTTTAAATATCTTATTAAACTACTTAAAAAATTAAAACTAACTTTTCAAAACTCCCTAAATTACGGCGTTCTGGACAATTTCACCAAACACTCCATTTTGCAAGTGCAGGGAAACATGTCAAAAATTTGCACACTGTCGATTTGATATGTTTTTGTCAAAATTTTCAGGTCACGCGTGAGAGTTGCAAAATCACAAGACACATACACAAACTCCGAAATCTTGCTTTTTTCAACTTCTTCAAGCACAGATTTTTGACAACCTTCACGAGCCGGGTCAACAATCATCAAATCAATCATGTCACTTGCAAGAATTTTTGGCAATTCATCTTCAACCTTTCCGCAAACACTTTTCATGCAATATTTTTCCTGCAATTCTTCCAATTTCAGTGCACTTTGATGTGCAGATGATTGATATTCAATTCCATAAACAAATTTTGCTTGTTTTGAAAGCATAAATGTCAAAAGTCCTTGTCCAGAATATGCATTTACAACTCGTTTTCCGTCACTCATCGAAACAAGCTGGTCATACATCTTTTTTGCAACAAAATCATTGACCTGATTGAACGCTGAAACATCGACATCCATTTCAAAATCACCAATATTTTTCTTGAGTTTTTCATTTCCCAAAACGCAAAAGATTTTGGTGTTATTATCTTCCAAAATTCTTCCAAATGCAAAAAATACCGAAAAATCACTCAAAATTTCCAAATTTTTGCATTTTTTCGTGTCAATTTTTGCATTTTTTTCAAAAAGAAAGCAAATCGCGATTTTTTCATCAACCTGTTTTATGTATACATTTTGAAGTTCCCTAAATTCATTTACACTCAAAAATTCTTTTGTGACAGCCAAACTGGAATTGATTTTTTCAGAAGCAATTGGACAACATTCAATTTCAAAAAAATCATGACTTTTGGGTTTGAAGTAGCCAATTCTGTTGTTTTGAACAGCAAGTTTGATTTTGTTTCGATAAGCAAATCTTTTTTCACTTTCGCAAAATTCAATTTCTCCTTGAAAGCCAACTTTTTTAAGTTCACTTCTCAAAATTTTTGTTTTGAGTTCTTTTTCATATTCTTTATCGCAATTTTGGAAAGCACATCCACCACAAATTTCAAAATATGGGCAAATCGCTTTTTCTCGTCTTTTTGAAGCAACTTCAACATTCAACAACTTGCCGTTTGAAAAACTTTTGGAATTTGCGTCCACTTCAATTTCAACAACTTCATCCGGCAAAGTTTTTGGAACGAAAACAATCTTGCCATCAGTCTTTCCAACCCCAGCACCTTGATAACTTACATCAAAAATTTTGATTGTTTTTTTCATAATTTAATTATAACATAATTCAGCTGTTTTTTCAATGACAAAAACAGATTTTTTGCTTAAAAATTTATTATTCTGTCAACATTTTCTTCCGCAAGCACTTTTGAAAACTTTTCTTGGTCTTCAAAGTCCTTCACGCATCTCAAAACAAGTTTCAAATCTTTCCCACGCGACCTGGAGTCTTCAGCAACAAATTTTCCAACAGATTGTGTTTCTGACAAACAATTTTCATTCTCAATTTCAGCACACGCATCCAAAAATGTCTTATCTTTCAGCAAAATATCAATTTTTTTGTCCATTTCTGAATTTTGCGCTTTAAAATATTTGTAAAACATTTCATAATCACATTTTTTAAGTTCTTGCAAGTTTTTTGTAATGTTTTGTTTTCCAAATTTCTTTTCTAACTCATAAATTATCGCGCCAGAAAAATAAGTCTTATTTGAAGTATATTTTCTCATTCTTATCGTCGCCGAATCCGGAGCACATCTATAAATCAAAAATTTATTTCTTTTGTAAAGAGAAACTGCGCCTTTGTTTACACTTGATGCCAGAAGCGTAACAAAATCTTTTCCATCATTTTTTGCAATTTTGTAGAGATTTTTAAGAAGAACCGACCCGAACCCCCTGTCGCGATATCCCTCTTCAACATAAAGATATGCAAGAAACAATTCATCATCAGCTTCTTCAAAACAAGCAAAACCACACATTCTTTTGTCTTCGTTGAACACGCACAAACTTTCTCTTCCGTCATACGAATTTATCACACTTTTCAATTCTTTTCTTGAAATAAAGTAGCACTGGTCAACAAGGTCCAAAAGGTCATTTTTGTGCTTTGTGGACATTTCAGCGGTTGATTTAAAACATTTTAAGTAAAACATACATTTTCCTTTCATCAAAATTTTCTTCTGGAAAATTATATCACAGCAAAGGTTGATAATCAATAGCAAAATCAGAAAACAGCACAAACTTTTTTTGTTTTTTCAGAAAAAAGACGATTTTTTGTTCATTTTTACAACTTTTTCGCATTTTTTTCTTAAAAATTTGATTTTTATCTGATTTTTTGCAAAAAAACATGATTTTTAAATAAAAATATAAAAATAATCAACTTTAACGGAAAAGCATATCATTTGAAAAGACTTGACAAAAAACGATTACAGAGATTATAATCTTAAATAGCATGCAGGGGTGGCGGAATGGCAGACGCGCAGGTTTCAGATGCCTGTGATGGCAACATCGTGTGGGTTCAAGTCCCATCCTCTGCACCAAACACATTTTTTTAACAAAATTGGATATAATGAGCAAGCAAGAAGAGATTGTTTAGTCGATTTTTTAAAAAACAAGTCAAATGATTCCGATATATTATTTCATAAACAAAGCATTTTAATTACTGAAAACATATATAAATCACTAGTTTCACAAGGAGGAAAAATGAGTTTCGATTTTAATATAAATTTAGAAGAGGCATACAAAAGTATTGCAACAATTGATGATGAGAGTTTTGGAGAGGAAAACATAGCTAATGATGAACCTGCAAAAGTTAGGTTTGGGGCTAGGGGAATTATTGTTGATGATAACAATAGAATTGCAATATTTCATAAGAAGAATAAAAACGAATATAAGCTTCCTGGTGGTGGAATAGAAGGACAAGAATCTCCAGAGTTAGCATTCAAAAGAGAGTGTTTGGAAGAAGCTGGTGTTGAAATTCAAATTTTAAATTGTCTCGGTACTATTAAAGAAAATAAAACAAAAGAGAATTTTAAGCAATTATCATTTGTGTTTGTTGCAAAAAAGATAAGGGATGTTGGACACTTAAACTTGACACAAAAGGAAAAAGATGAAGGCGCAGAGATTTTGTGGTTAAACAAAATTGATGCTTTGGAAAAGGTGAAAAATTGTTTAGGTAAGTTAAAAGCATCTAAATATGACAGTGTGTACAGAACAAAATTCATGGTGTTGAGAGACACAAGAATATTGGAAGAATACTTAAATAAGTATTAAAATAAAAAGGAGAAATCATATGATTTACCAAATTGGTATGCTTTGTAAGCACTTTAAAGGAAAAACACTTGAAGAAAAAAATATATACAGAATAATCAAACTTGGGGTTTCTGGTAAAGATATTGATGCAAACGAAATAACTTACACCGGAGAAGGAGTGTTGGATACTGCCGAAAACCTTGTTGTTTATGCCAATATATTTCAGAACAACAAGCTGTTTGCCAGAGAATATGAAGATATTTCAAGCGAACTGTCACAAGAAAAACAACAACTTTTCCTTCAAAAAATAAAAGTTCAACCTTTGACAGAAGAAGAAATTGCAGTTGTGAAATCCCCACAATTTGTTGAATTAAAAAAAATTCAAACAAAAGAAAAATATCAATAAGAAACCTGAAATGAAAGAAGAGTGAAAAACGAAAAGTGAAAAAATAAAAATACAAACAAAAAAAATCCTCGCTATCGCTTGGATTTTTTTGTTTGGTCGGGGTGATGAGATTTGAACTCATGGCCTCTTGGTCCCGAACCAAGCGCGCTACCCCTGCGCTACACCCCGTTTTTTGATATGTTTGTTTTAAACAAATTTTTCGTCAAAAACTCATATAGTTTTGAATAAAAAAAGGGTTAAAACAACTTACGAAGTCATTTTAGCCCTATTTTTTGAAAATGTAAAGCATTTGCAACAGAATTTTGAATGCAAATCAATCCATTTCGCACTCAATTAGTTTTTTGCTTCAGCAACATGAGTGTGTTTTGTAACCCACTGTTTCATTCTGATGTTAAGCCAGAAACTGTAGATTCCGATTGTGATGAATGTCAACAAAAGCCATTTGATGTAGTTGCCAAAAAGTTGAGCGCCGTTTCCATCAAATGTAAGTTGTTGTCCATCAATGATTGTGTGTTTTGCAATCCATTTTTCTTTGATGCAAGTTGTCCATGGCAATGCAATGAAGAGTGTGATAAGATTTAAAAAACCACACAAAAGATTGATTCCAATAAGACCCAACAATCCGCCAGAAAACTTACTTTCCATATCCATCCTCCTTAATTCACTATACAATAAAAAATGCTTGCCAGTCAAGAAATATGCTGATATAGTTCGAATATTTTCGAAAAAAATCGATTTTTTGCATTTTTTTCGTTTTTATCTGAATTTTGTTTGATAATATTTGAAATTTTGGCGAAATTTTTGAATATATTCTCGCGTTTCTTTGAACGGAATTTCTTTCAATGTTTTTCCGTCATCACTTTTTTCGCTGTCCAAAAGCCACGCCTTCACATTTGATGGTCCGGCATTATAAGCACACAGCGCGGTTTCAAGATTTTCAAATTTTTGGACAAGTTTGTTTAAATAAAATGTTCCAATCAATATGTTTTCACCGGGATTTTTCAAATCAAAATTTTCAAGTCCAAGTTGAGAAGCAACTTCTTCCGCGGTTGACGTCATCACTTGCATAAGCCCCACCGCCCCGCGCGAAGAAATGGAGTTTTTGTTGAAATGACTTTCGACATTGATAACGCTCAACACGACCGCTTTGTTTACTTCACAATTTGAGTTATTTGAACATTTTTTGCATGCATATTCAATTTCACTTTCAAATTTCACCGGAAAAAGATAACCATACACACAATTTATGCCAAAAACAGTCAAAAACACAAAAGAACAACCGAAAAACACAGCAAAAAACCATTTCATAACGCTATTTTATGAAAAAATGGCAAATATATGCTCTTCTACAACTTAAACAACCTTCCGTTCCTTTCGGAGAAGGCGTAAAACCCAACGAAACTGCCATCCAAACTTCTCACAGAAAGCAAAGTTTGAACTTTTGAAAAATAATCACTCAAAAACTTGACCGAAATTCCACAAACACCACCCAATGATTGTGGTGTATTTATGATTGCTGACGGAATGTTGTTTGTTCGAAGAAGGTTTGCGAAACTTAAAGTTGCAAAGCGTGTTCGAAACACTGCCAAAGTGTAATTCATTTGTTCTCCTTATTCACAAAAACTCCCCTAAAATATTATATTGTTAATAACAAAAAATTGTTTTCAAAGGGGAGCAATATGATTTATTTTGACAACTCTGCATCAAGTTTCATCAAGCCCAAATGTGTCCAAAAAGCAGTTTTAAGCGCACTCAACACATTCACTGCAAATCCGGGAAGAAGTGGACATAAACAAGCAATCAAAACGGCATTGGAAGTTGAAAATGTCCGTTCTCGCACAGCCAAGCATATCGGGACGACCGCAGACAAAATCATCTTCACTCTCAATTGCACTGATGCACTCAATTTGGCAATTCAAGGAACATGCAAAGCGGGTGGACATATTGTTTGCACCGAAAATGAGCATAACAGTGTTTTGCGTCCACTTGAACATTTGAAAAACACGCAAAATGTGTCCTATTCTGTCGCCCACAGCAGTGGAAAAGTGGGAATTGTGTGGAGTGATATCGAAAAATGCTTGACCGACAAGACATATCTTGTGATTTGCAACCATATTTCAAATGTAAATGGTGATGTTGCAGACATTGAAGATATCGGAAGACATTTGAAAGAGAAAAAAATCACCTTTTTGGTGGATGGAGCACAGGGTGGCGGACATTTTTTGTATGACATGCAGAAGATGAACATAAACCTTCTTACACTTGCTCCACACAAAGGTTTTTTCTCTCCGCAAGGTGTTGGAGTGCTTGGAATTTACGGTGAAGTCGAAATTCAGCCTATCCGATTTGGAGGCTCGGGAACAAATTCGCTTGAAAGGGTTATGCCCCCAAATTCTCCCGAGCGATTTGAAAGTGGAACACTCAACACTCCCGCAATTTTGGGTTTTGGAGAAGGGATTCGTTTTGTTGAAGAAAATTTCTCTCAAATTCAAGCAAAGCTTGAGGACTTGACGACATATTTGCACTACGAACTCTCAAAACTTCCAATCAAAATTTACACAAAAACTGAAAACACAAACGGCGTTTTTGCTTTCAATATTGACGAGATTTCCTCAAATGATGTTGCAACATATTTGGACGAAAAGTGGAATATTTGTGTCAGAAGTGGTTTTCACTGTGCCCCGCTCAAACACGAAGCACTGGGCACTCTTGAAAGCGGTGCAGTAAGAGTCAGTTTGTCATATTTCAACACATATCAAGAAGTTGAAAAATTCATTTTTGCAATTAAATCACTCTTAAAAACAATCAAAAAAAATTCCTAATTCCAAATTTTCGCAACAAAAAAACACAGTCAAAACTGTGTTTTATGTTTTACATTGAACGGCCTTCGTCAACAATTCTTTCTCTGCGAACTTCTTCAAGACCATAGTTATAACAATCATCTTTCAAGTCTCTTTTTGCACATCTTGCATCATCTCTTTTTCTTGAAATAAGTTTGTTTATGTCACTTCTTTCAGACAAAGATGGAGTCTTCTCAAATCCTCTGTATTCTTTTCCAAATTTAATTTGAGCCCTTCTGTTCAACCCATTTCCAGTTCTGTGTGTTACCATTGTTCTTCTCCTTTTTTGATGATTTCATTATATCATCCAAAAGGTCACATGTCAATACCCAATTTTGCAAAATTTACAAAAAAAGACCGAAATTTTCGGTCAATTTTTTTATTTTTGATAAACAAGTCGTTTGCAATGTTCACAAGTGATGACACCCGTTTCTTTGATGCGTGAAATTGCAACTTTTGGAAGTTCCATTCGACATCTTCCGCAGAAATTGTTGCCTTCAAGTGGAACGATGACAGGGAAAATGTTGTCATTTCTTCTCTTTCTGTATTCCGCCATAACGTCCGGTGCAACATCCTTTTCAAGCACAAGAAGTTCTTTTTCAAGTCTTTCTTTTTCCGGTTGAAGATTTTTGCTTTCTTCGTCAATTTTTTGCTTGCAAATTGCATATTGTGTTCTTGCTTCATCATAAGTCTTTTTTGTCTTGTTGAATTCTGACAAAATGTGATTTATGCTTTCCGCACTCTTTTGAAGCATTTTTTCCAAAATATTGAGATTTGAAGCAATTTTCCCTTTCAAAATGTTGTATTTCTCAACATCTTCCATTGTCATTGTTTCAAAATCTGCTGTCAATATTTCATCCGCTTTTGATTTGTTAATTGAATATTTTTCCTTCAAATCCGCAATTTCAGCAATCAATTTTTCTGCTTCGTTTTCAAGTTCTGCTGACCTTGTTTGTGCTTTTTTTGCAATGGCAGTAAGTTCCATTGCCTGTTTTCTTGCTGGACTGTTTTTGAGTTTTTGCTCAACTTTGAAAAGTTCTTCGTCCAATTTTTGATATTTCAACAAATTTTCAATATTCATATCTTCTCCTATTCAACAAAATCCAAAAGTCTTTTGCTTCTGTTTGGATTTTTAAGTTTTCTCAAAGCCTTTGCTTCAATCTGTCTTATTCTTTCTCTTGTAACCGAGAATTCTCTTCCGACTTCTTCCAAAGTTTTTTGTCTTCCGTCCAAAAGACCATAACGCTGACGAATAACTTCCTGTTCACGTGGGGTAAGTGTGTCGATGACAGCCAAAAGTTGTTCTCTCAAAAGGGTTTGAGTTGCGCTTTCAATTGGCGATTTTGCACTTTCGTCAACAATCACATCCGCCATCTTTCCATCATCTTCTTCGCCCATTGGCGTTTCAAGTGAAATTGGATCTTGTGCTGTTCTTTGGATGTCCATAACTTTTGCAACAGACAAATCCATTTCTTTTGCAATCTCTTCAATGGTTGGTTCTCTTCCAAGTTTTTGCATAAGCACGCGGTTTACTTTGACATATTTGTTGATTGTTTCAACCATATGAACCGGAATTCTGATTGTTCGTGATTGGTCAGCCATGGCACGAGTGATTGCCTGTCTGATCCACCATGTTGCATATGTTGAGAATTTGAAGCCTTTGGTGTAGTCAAATTTGTCAACCGCACGCAAAAGTCCCATATTTCCTTCCTGAATCAAATCCAAGAAAGACATTGAGGTTTTTCCGACATATTTTTTTGCAACACTGACAACAAGACGCAAGTTTGACTCACAAAGCACGCTTTTTGCGTATTGGTCACCTTCCATCACTTTTTGAGCAAGTTTTTTCTCTTCCTCAGCCGACAAAAGTGGGACTTTTCCGATGTCTTTCAAATACATCTTCACAGGGTCATCAACATTGACAGAAAGTTCAATATCTGCAAAATTGTCTTTATACAAATCATCTTCGTTTGTTTTGATGATTTTTACCCCGCGTTTTTCAAGTGTGGCAATGAATTTTTCGGTGTTTTTTGCATTTTCTCCAACTTTCAAAAGTGCGAAATATACATCTTCCTCGTTTATCGACCCTTTTTTCATTGCAAGTGCCAACAATTTGTCGTGCACAAGTTTAATTTTTGCTAAATCAATTTTTTCTTCTGACATTAAATTCCTCCAAACTTTTGCTTTTCAGTTGCATAACAATTTTGCCCATTTTTCTGGCAATTTCACTACGCTTAACCAAATCTTCACAATTTTTGTATTCTTCATTAAGTTTTGCTTGCATCTTTTTCAAGACTTTTTCAGCAATCTTCCAAAGACATTCTTTGAAATATCTTTCCATGTCGTTTTCATATGGATGAAAATTAAAATTCACAATATCGTTCAAAAACTCGTCTTCATCAGCGCCTTCAATATCATATATCGCCATTTTGAAACCGCTTTGCTCGATGATGTCAAGATAATATTCATATCCTTCAAGCAATTTGCGATAGTCAATTCTTTCATCCACAACATCTTTCTTTCCCAAAATTGATGCCAAGATGAATTTGACCGCAACATCATCACTTTTCTCAACCTTCTTCACCGGAATTTCTTGTTGAACAGTTTTTGGATTTTCTGATTGAATGTTGATATCCCTTCTCAAAACATCAATTGGGATTTTTGTAAGATCTCTTATCTTTTCCAAATATGGTTCAAAAAGTGTTTCGCTTCCCAACTTTTTGATTTCTGCCAAGATATCTTTGACAAAACGCCCTTTGTCTTCTGGGTCATCAAGATTATGCCTTGATTTGTGATATTCAATCAAAAATTCCATGTATGGCATTGCGTTGTCAATGCACTCTTGCAATTTCTCTCGACCATAGTTGTTCAAAATTTCATCTGGGTCTTTCCCGCCTGTCAGACGGATGATTTTCAAATTTACATCTTCATTTCTGAACATTTCAATTCCATGAATTGTTGCTTTTGTTCCTGCTCCATCCCCGTCAAAGCAAAGATAGATGTTGTTTGAATATCTCTTCAACTCCCGAACATGCTCATTTGTCAGTGCCGTCCCCATGCAAGCAACAGTGCTTTTGAAACCTGCTTTATGCATTGCAATCACGTCCATTTGCCCTTCAACAAGAATGACTTTGTCAACAAGTTGTTGTTGTTTTTGTGATTTGAGAATGTTTATGCCAAACACAATGCGTCTTTTTTGGAACACAGGTGTTTCCGCCGTGTTTTTATATTTCGCAAATTCAGGATTTTTTTCAAGTGTTCTTCCACTGAACCCGACACATTCGTTGAAACTGTTAAAAATCGGGAAAATCAATCTTCCGCCATATGCATCAATGATGCTGTCACCGCCATTCTTCTTTTGGCAAATTCCCGCATCAAGCATTTCCTTTTCAGTAAAGCCTTTGCTTTTCAAATATTGCACAATGTCTGTCCAGTTTTTGGAATATCCAATCTTGAAATCTTCAAGTTCTCTTCGAGTGAAACGGCGTTGTTTGATATAGTCCTGCGCAACCTTTGCGTCCTTGTTATACAAATTTTCGATGTAGTGCTTGTATGCATAGTCAAGTGCGCTCAAAAGTCTCTCTTTTTGCTTTTGGCTTTCTTGACGCTTGTCCGAAGATTGAAATTCTGGAACTTGCATCCCAACTTTTTCAGCCAAAATTCTGACCGCATCCAAAAAGTCAACATTTTCCATTTTTTGAACAAATTTGATTACATCGCCCGATTCTTTACAACCGAAACAATGATAAAATCCTTCATCTGAAATTGAAAAAGAAGGTGTTTTTTCGTTATGAAAAGGACAACAAGCCCAAAATCTGCTTCCTTTTTGTTCCAATTTAAGATAGTTTGAAGCGACAGTGACCAAATCGTTTTTACGTTTAAGTTCACTCATCCACTCAACTGGAAAACCTCGACTTTGCATTTAAACTCCCCAAAAAATTTTACTTAACAAAAGCATTATACCACAAAAAAAAGGTTTTTCCTTGATTTTTGTAAAAATAATTATAAAAAGATGACTAACTTTAATGCAATTTGTCAATAATCTCTCATTTTCGCCATTTTTAAAAAGAAAAAAGAGCAAATTAACGCTCTCTTTCAAAATTATTTTCCCAATTCTGTTTCTTTTGAATCTTCTTTTGTCTTTGGAATATAAATTGGTTCTCTTCCACGCAAAATTTCTTTTCCAATCAGGTAAACACAATCTGCAGATGTTGGAAGTTCGTTCTTTTGGATATATTCATCAACATCTTCACAAAACTGTGTATATCTTTCAGGGTCAACAAGGTCAACATTTCGTCCATCAACGAATTTATACTTCATTCTCAAACCATTGAGCACTTGCTCCGTTTTGTCCGAGCCATATTCAACAGTCTTTTTCAAGTCAAATTGTTTTGTGCTTGAAATTGCAACTCTCATCTTCTCAACAATTTTCTTTTCTTCTGAAGAAAGAAACGGACATCCCGCAATTTGTCTTGCGATCATCAAGGATTGTCTTGGAGTGAAAGGCAAGAATTTGAGAAGGTTAAGTGGATAAGTGGCACCATTTTCGTCTTTGATATTCATGTAATAAACTGCTTTTTTCATTCTGTCAAGAACTTCTTTCACAATCTTGGCATCGCTTTCTTTTTCTTCATGTTTCACGTTTCGAATTGCATCAATCACACTTCGATATAAAGTGTCTTTGTTGTTTTTTAAGGCGTTTTCTTTCCATGTCAACATTTTGTCATAGACAACTTTCCCTTCTTCAAAATAAAACGATTGCATTGATTTTGAAGACAATCTTTTTGTGATATTGTCAATCACAAGTTGATAAGGTTTGCAAATTTCTTCAAGTTTTGAAATTTGATGTGGAGTTGAAACTGACAATCCAGAAAATTCACTTAATGCATGTTGATACGCTCTCAAAAGAGATTTCTGATATATTGAATCAACATAAGCAGGTCTTCTCTGTCCATTTTCTCTTATCAAAAACGAAGAATTATGGATGGTGTAACCGTTTTTATTTAAAATTTTAACCAATTTTTTCCTATTGTTTCCATCGCATTTTTTAATGAAATCTGAATATGCAAAATCACCCATCATACGGTCAAGTTCATCGATGTAAAAGGAAAAAAACTTTTCCAAATACGAAAGTCCATCATATTTTTCCTTGTTTGTTTCATCAACAAGATAAGTGTCAATAAACAACTTTGTCAAACTGTCCGAACCATATTTTTTTCGAGCGGCTTCAATGATCATATCTGACGTACCAGAAGGCGTTACAAGTTCACTTTTGACATATGATTTGAGCGCAACTCCTTTCAAATCAGTCACGCTCTTAACAAAACCTTTTTCGATCAACAAAAAAATATCCTGTCTGATTTCATCCAATGGTTTGTTTAAATCAACAAAGTCCCCACTGCTTTCTTTAATAATTTCAAAATCATGTTTAACTGATGTCTTTTCCATTTCTCCTCCAAATCCTCAACCATTCTAACATCAAATCCACCATTTGTCAATACCCATAAAAAAGACATTTGTGATAGAGTTTTGAACCAAACACGTTTTTCAAGTGAAAACCGTAAAAAAACAAGAGAAGTTTCGTAATAGATATAAAAAAGGTAGGAAAGAATCCTACCTTGCCAAATTCCATTGGCCGGTGTATGTCATAAACATACCTATATACCAAGTTTTCACTTGTCCTTAAAATTATATATTATATAAAATCAAAAGTCAATACTTTACAACAAAAACTTACGACGTCGCATGTTATTTCGCAATATGTTTATCAGTAAACCACCAGTAAGAAAGTTAGTTTACTGATTTTTTTAAGTACTGCGTTCGCTCATAAATTCAATTATGCAAGCATAAGCATATTCGCTCACTTGTTTATCAAAATCAGTCGCAAAATCAAAAAAACTTTTGATGATAGCGACATAAAAAAACTAAATCGAAATCGATTTAGTCTTTTTTTATTTGACAATTGCGTAAATTTCACAATCAACAATTTTCCCATATCTGTCAACATCATATTTCTTTAATCTTCCTTCATACGTCATGCCAATTTTTTGCATGACTTTTCCCGAAGCGATGTTTTCAATTTGGTGATGAGATTGAATTCGAACAAAGCCCTCTTTAAACATATAATCCACAACCTTTCGAGCCACTTCGGTCATGATGCCTTTACCCCAATAATCATCACTCAAAACCCAACCAACTGTGCATCTTTTTCGCGATAAATCTTTCGACCCAATGTCAATACACCCGACGACAGTCCCAGTTTCTTTAAGTTCAATTGCCCAGCAATATGTATATTCTTGTTCATATTTAGGCAAAACGACATCTGTCAAATATTTGATTGTATCCTCAACGGACCTATGTGGCATCCATCTTAAATATTTTGTTACCACATCTTTTTTGCAATAACTTTCAAACATATCACGTGCATCTTTCAATTCAAACTTTCTCAAAATACACCTTTCTGTTTCAATTTTAATTGTTTGTTTTTTCATATTTCACTCCTTATAATAACTCAATTCCCAATTTTTTACATTGTTCCAAAGTTTCTTTGTCCCAATAGCTTGCTTGAACTTCGCCAATATGCGCGCGCCCGAGCAACAGCATACACAATCTGCTTTGACCAATTCCACCACCAATTGTAAGTGGCAATTCTTCTTTCATAATTTGTTGGTGATATGCATATTCCAATCTCTCCTGCTTTCCTGATTTTTCAAGTTGTTTAATCAGAGTATCTTTGTCAACCCTGATCCCCATGCTTGAGATTTCAAGAGCCATGTCCAGCACTTCATGATAAAAAAGTAAATCTCCGTCCAAACTCCAATCGTCATAGTCTGGCGCTCTCAAATCATGTGGCTTCCCGTCACTTAAATCACCTCCAATCCCAATTATAAACACCGTTTTGTATTGTTTTGTGATAAAATATTCTCTTTCTTTGTCGGTTTTGTCTGGATATAAATCCAAAAGTTCTTGGCTGGTGACAAAATGCACGTCCTTACATATTTCAACACCATCAAAGCCTTTTTGCTTCAAAAATTTGCCAGTATCAACAATTGATTTTACAATTTTTTCAACTGTTTTCTTTAAAAACTCAACACTCCTGTCTTTTCTGTCAATCACTTTTTCCCAATCCCATTGGTCGACATAAATTGAATGAGTTTCATCCATTTTGTCGTCACGGCGAATCGCTGTCATGTCAGTATACAAACCTTTGTAAATTGGAAACTGATATTTTTTAAGCGCCATACGTTTCCATTTTGCAAGCGATTGCACGATTTCCAATTCTTTTCCATCTTTCAAAATGTCAAATGACACTTTTCTCTCAACGCCACTTAAATCATCTTGCAAACCACTTTCTTTGGTAACAAGCAGTGGCGCTGACACTCTTGTTAAATCCAATTCCTTTGCAAGTTTCCTTTCAAACATATCTTTTATAAGTTTTATATATTTTTGTTTTTCCATCACACTTAAATGTGCATATTTTTCTCTAATTAATTTCATTTTTTTCTCCTTAAAGTTATTATTTTTGTAAATTTTTTGGATGTTAATAATTTTAAGGAGCAAAAAATTTACTTCAAAATTCTCCTTAAATCGTTGTCATAATCATTATTGTCGCCCGCTACGGCGTTTGCCTTTTTCATAATCTTTCTCCTTTTCTTAAAATTTTCTATGTAATCTCTTCAAGAGTTACCAGCAGTAAATAAAAACAGCACACCTTTGAGAGAGTGCGCCAATTTGATTTTTTTAACAATAATCAAATAAAAAACACTCTCTTGAGTTTCAAGAGAGTGTTGAGTAAACTGTTTGTTCTGTTCAGATTTTTTCAACAACAAAAATGAAACCCATATTGAATGCGTTCAAGTTATTATTGTTGTTATTCGCAAGTCTGAACATGTTTTTCTCCTTTCAGTAAGATGTTTGAATTATAACATACAATTTGTTTTGTGTCAACAGTTTTCAAGAAAATCCCGTTTGGCAATTGTTGTTGATGCTCAAATTCCCAATCCATATCATTTGACTTATCACCAAAATTTTTGTTACCATTGTGATAGGTAAAAACCAAAAATGATGCTGGACTAAAAAAAATTCCCACATCAAAAAAAAGGAGAATACAAATGATTTTCTTCACAAGCGACCTACATTTGGGAAACAGAGATATGACAACTTCGTATTGTCGCCCATTCAAAGACTCAAAATCTTTTGAAAAACACATCATCAAAAACTGGAACAAACAGGCGAAAAAATCCGACACAATCTATGTCGTTGGAGATTTGTTTGACTATCACAACCAACCAGATTATGATTGGACGAAAAATTTTAAGATAATCAAAAAAATAAAGGCTGAAATCGTTTTAATCATTGGAAATAATGAAGAAAGAATCATCAAAATACATTTTGACAACGATTTTGAAAAATTCAGAGAATACTGCAAAAACAACGGCATAAAAGAAGTTTGCAAAGATTGTGTTGTGACGGCTTGCGGACAGGAGTTCTTTTTGACTCACAAACCAAAAAATCACAGCAAATCAATGCTCACTCTGTTTGGGCATTCACACAAAGCAATTGGCTATTACAAAAGTTTTGGGTTTAATGTTTTCTATGACTTGCATGACTTCCGACTTGTCGATGATGACAAAATCAAATTTCTTTTATATATGAAAAACACTTACTGGGACAAAGATGTCAATGTAAATTTGGTTTAGTTTGTCAACTCATTTGCAAAACATCACGCCTTGGCGCTCATTTTTTAGTTTTTTAACAAAAAAATCATCTATTTTCGGTGATTTTTTGTTTTTTTAAACATTATTATGTGATATAATTTCAGAAAAGGAGAAAAACATGAAAACAAATCTTTGGGAAAAATATGATGAAAAAAATCGAAAAAAAGTTGAAGAATTTTGCGATTTATACAAACAATTTTTGAGTAGTTGCAAAACCGAGCGTGAATGCATCAGATATGCTGTTGAGCAGGCAAAAAAACATGGTTTCAAATCTTTGGACGAACTCATCAAAACAAACGGAAAACTTTCTGCCGGCGACAAAGTTTTTGCAATCAACATGGACAAGGCACTTGTTTTGTTTGTTGTTGGAAAAAAACCTATTGAAGAAGGAATCAACATTGTTGGTGCTCACGTTGACGCCCCACGCCTTGACTTGAAAGCAAAACCGCTCTATGAAAGCCAAGGGTTTTGCATGCTTGACACCCACTATTATGGCGGAATAAAAAAATATCAATGGACAGCAATTCCACTTGCACTTCATGGTGTGATTTGTCGAAAGGATGGAAGCAAAGTTGATGTTGTCATCGGCGAAGGCGATGACACTGTTCTCGCAATTTCAGACCTTTTGCCACACCTTGACAAAGAAGTTAAGAAAGAAATCAAAGGAGAAGACCTCAACCTGCTTGCTGGCAATGTCGCCGACCCAAGTGTCGAAAAAGATGCTTTCAAAACATTGATTTTAAACCTTTTGAAAGAAAAAAACATCGGCGAAGAAGACTTTTTCAGTGCTGAAATTGAAGTTGTCCCTTCCGGGAATGCTCGTGATTGCGGACTTGACAGAAGCATGATCATCGGATACGGACATGACGACCGCGTGTGTGCTTTCACTGGGATGCAAGCAATTTTTGAAGTCGAAAATCCAGATTATTGCGTCATGAACATCCTTGTCGACAAAGAAGAAATTGGAAGTGTTGGCGCAACAGGAATGGAAAGCAAATATTTTGAAAATGCACTTGCAGAAATCATGAACCTTTGTGGGCAATATAATGAACTTTCTCTTCGTCGCGCACTCAATCGCTCACATATGCTTTCAAGCGATGTCACAGCAGCAGTTGACCCGAACTATGTCACACCTTTCAATGTTTCAACTGATGCACACTTTGCAAAAGGAATAAGCTTCAATAAATTCACCGGAAGTCGCGGTAAATCAGGTGCAAACGATGCAAATCCAGAATTTATCGCCCGCCTGCGCGACTGCCTTGACAAAGCGGATGTGACATATCAAGCCACTGAAATGGGAAAAGTTGACCAAGGTGGTGGCGGAACAATTGCCTACATCATGGCAAAATATGGCATGGACGTCATCGATGCCGGCGTTCCGGTTTTGAACATGCATGCTCCATGGGAGATTGTAAGCAAGATTGACGTGTTTGAAACATACAGATGCTACAAGGCGTTCTATGAGTTAAACTAAAACTTTCTCATCCCAAAATCAATTTCAAAAAAACATTTGCTTTTGAAATACACCAAAAGAAGTTCAGCCACGGCCGAACTTTTTTTATTATGTCATCTTGACCACTTTTGTTTTTAATTTGCCAAAATCTTGAAGATGTGATATATTATTCACATGCGGATATGGTGGAATGGCAGACACGCTGGATTTAGGTTCCAGTCCGAAAGGGTGCAGGTTCAACTCCTGTTATCCGCACCAAGTGGCTATATCTTCGGATTTATCGAATGTATAGTTTTTTTTGTTTGACACAGCAAAATCCAGTGATTTTCTCCTTAAAATCGTGTTTTTGGATAAAAAAACTGTGTCAAAAGTTGTGTCAATTTTTATACAAAAACAACAAAAACTGAATTTCTATTAAATGAGTTGAAATTTACATTATTTTCTGATATTATATCGTCATGAAAAAAGAAACATATTTGTATGTGCAGTTTAAGGACAGTTCAGCAGAATGGATATATAAAAGTAAAGGGACATTTCATGTTGGGGATATTGTGGAAGCACCTGTTTTTAAAGGTGCAATTGTCAATATTGCAATCATTAAAAAAATTGTTAAATTGCAAGATAATGAATTGCCAATTGAGAAAGAAAGAATATTAACTATAGCGAAAAAATTGAATAAAAAAACATATGAAAAAGATTTTCACCCATTAAAATTTATGAAAAAACATATTAAAAACAACTACTTAAAAGAATGGGAATTCGCAAGTGAAGATGATTGGATAAAAGTTTATAGGTCTTCTTTTGATGGTCAAATCAGTTATGAGAAAGATGGAGTCTTGATTTGCTCATTGGGGGATATTTTGAATCAAAACTATTTTCAAGAATATACAATAACTGATACTCAAAATTTTGATTTAAAAATTCAATATCTTCAATCCTCATTAACAGAGTTATATTATAAAAACATAACAGAGCAGGAATTTATCGAATTGCTAAATATTGTCTAGTGGATGCTTTGACATGTTAAAAAATCAAAATATACAACAATTTTACGCAACAAAAAAGAGCATTTAAAGGGTTATCCCTAAAATATGCTCTTGTTTTTTTTGACCATTTTGTTGGTTTCAAAAATCACAAACCAATCTTTTTTTAGTGCGAAGTGAAGTTACCAAGAACTTCCACCGCCACCTCCTCCGCCTCCGCCGGATGAGCCACCACCGAAACCTCCAGACCCGGATCCACCACCAGAAAATCGTGTTGTAGAAGTTATTGATGACACAGAGGTTGTCATTGTGGTGTTGAGTGAATGTAACCATGTTGAACTTGTAAAACAATCGCCCACATACCAATCCGCTGGTGGAATCGCGATGTTTTCAAACTTATCTATCCATTTTTCAGATACCCCCAAAACATATGTGTATGGCAAAATATCATAAAAATAGGTTGGATTTTCCTTTACCAATGCTTCAAGTCTATCCTTTTCGGCTGTTTCCAAAAATGCTTTAAATCCCAAAATCTTCCCAAGAATTTGGTTGCCTTTTTCGGTGCGTTTCTTTATATATAAAACACACAGCAATTGCACACCATCGCAAATGATTCCCACAATAAATCCAATCAAATATGTCACGTCATGCTTTAATACAGCTCCTATTGGGGATATCATCGACAATGGTAAAATACCTAAAATAAAACTAACAACAATCATCACAAAGAATAATGTTCTATAAGAGGTCTCTCTTTTCAATATCACAGTTATAAAAACTGCGCCGAACAAAAATGGCAAAAATAAACCAGCCACCATAATAAGCCCACTTGAAAACGTTATATATTTATAATAGTCCAAAGTTGGAAATAAGACCAAGAGAAGACTTGAAATCAACATAAGAACAATTGAAGTCCAAAAAATGTGCGAATTATCTTTGATGATTTCCTCCCTATTTTCCTTGGATGAAACATCTTTTATTATATCATTAACAATTTGGTAAAAATTTTTTGGAATCTTGTCTAATGTGATTTTATCTTCTTCTTCAAACAAGCCAAGCATAAAATCTTTTTCTTGCACATTTTGTCCATCATATTCTTTCAATTTTTCAATTGTGATAAACTTTTCGTTATTAAATCCACTCGCTTTTCTGTTTTCAGGTGTTTCGTCAGTTATTTTGATATATCCCTTACTTGCCAAATACACAAGCATTGAACTCACATCTTTGTGGTTAATCCGACCTCGATATTTAAACGCCAATTCAACACTGTTCAAATTGTCCGGCGGGAAAAATTCAACTGTTTTAACAACTTTGTCATCTTTTCCAAATTTAAGCCACAACAAAAACACAATCAATGCACAAAGAATTGGAATGATGAAATACACACATTTGTAACTATATGCTTTGTGTGAAAAATAGCCATCAGGCAATTCAAGACGAATTGTCAAACCTTCGTTTTTTGCCAAAACTCCATCATATGAACCGGAAATCTTGTTTTCGTTTACAGTGTATGAAATCCCGTCACTGTTTGTATCCCCAATCTCTCCATGAGCAAAACCCAACTTGCCAGCATCAAATTCGCTTGGCATGGTGATGTTGAATGACACATTTCCAATCACAGTATCCCATTCTGTTCCAATAATATTAAAATAAAATTCATCTGCACCTTTAAGTCCGTCTTTGCCGACTTCAAACGAATAGGAAATTTTATAGGTCTTTTTGCCAGTCAAATAAGAATCTGGATCTCCAATTTTGAGCGACAAATTGTTGTTGTTATACTCTTTGGAATAACTGCAATTAACCTTGACATCACCAATTTTTGCCAAATATTCATGAGTGCTTCCGTCTGTTCGATAAATCTTGTTCAAAACTGGAATGTAACGATATATCCCGTGTTTTTTAACATTAAAATATGCAGTTATTGTTTCTGTGATATAGTAAACATTGTTTTCTCCAACCACAATATCCACATTGTAGGCATCAATCACATAGTCAAGCCACGAATATTGACTGTTTTCGCTTGGCTTGTTTGTTGTTTCTGCATCTATATGAACTTCTTCCGCTTCAACAAATCCAATCGGATTTTGTCCAACAAAAAACATTGCTAAACAAAGTGGCAAAAACAATATAATCAACAATTTTGCAAATTTTTTCACCTGTTTCTCTCCCGGAATTTGATTTCACAAATTATTATAGAAATATGATAGCATAATCAAATTTCAAAGTAAAGCAATGAATTTAAAATTCCCTAAGAAAAAAATGTGACTAGTTTGGATTTTTTTATAAAATTTTCAAACTTTTCAATTTAATTTTCTCAACAAGTTTTGATTTGAGCGGTTTTGAAAGGTCAGTGGAAAGATATTTTTTGTTGTCGTCCGCAAAAACTGTCACACAGTCCCCACCAGAAAGAACCGCTCCCAAAAAATTTGCACCACTTGAAATCCCCACACCCAAAGAAAGAGTTTTGCAAAGTTTTTGACTCATCGCAATCGCGTCTTCGTCACAAATTGGAAAAATTTTGTCGACAATATCTTCGTCATAAAGTTTTGGCACAATCTCATCGCTTATCCCTTGAATTTTGTGGCGACAAAAAGGTCTTTCGCCCGAAAGAACTCGTGCCTGTGCTGGTTCAATTGCCAAAACGCTCACATTCATTTTTTTCTTCAAAACACTTCCAATTCCAGACAAAGTTCCGCCAGTCCCAACACCAGAAACAAAATAATCCACATGCAAGTTTGATATTTTTTTGCAAATTTCTTTTGCAGTAACATTTTGGTGGATTTTGACATTACTCTCATTTTCAAATTGGTTTGGGCAGAAATATCCCATTTCAACATATCTTTTCGCCAGCGCAAAAGCAGATGAAAAATCATCACTTTCAATCAAAGTCGCCCCATAGAGCCTGATGAGTTTCTTTCTCTCTTCACTCATTGATTTTGGCATGATGATTGTTGCGGGATTTCCAAGAAGATTTCCAATTGCACACAGAGAAATTCCCATATTGCCACTTGAAACTTCAACAAATCTGTCCCCACTTTTGATTTTTCCGCTTCGATAGGCATCATAAAAAATCTGATACGCCACCTTGTCTTTTATGCTTCCAGTAAGTGAAAACCACTCACATTTTGCATACACAAAATGCGTTTTTCCTTCAAAATCATATTCAATTTGAACAAGCGGAGTGTTTGAAATCAATTTTTTGATTTTTTTAAGTTGTTTCAATTTATTTCTCATTTGAATATTTATTATGCGACAGATGTCAAAAAAAGTTAATCAAGCACCATTAGTCTTGCGCAAAACGTTCAAATATTTTGAAAAATATGCAACAAAAAAAGATGCCAAACGACATCTTTTCTCATTATTCCTTATCTTCTTTCTCACTTGAAAGGTCATCAAGATAATTAAGTTTCAGATTGACCATTTCAACTCTGTGCCCATCCATTTTGATTACCTTGAAAATCATCTGAATTCTGTGTTGTGTCAAAAACCCTTCATCGTCAATAATTTCGTCAATTGTGAGATATTCATATTTTGCCCCAACTTCCGGAACATCTTCTGAAAGTTCAAACAAAAATGAGTTGATTGTTTGATATGGATTTTCTGGCACATTCTCAATTTCAAGTCTTTCAAACAAATCTTCAACGGTGATGTCAGCGTCAATGTTATATTCATCATCTCCAACTTGTTCAAAAATTGGTTCTTTTTCATCTTGGTCGGTTTCATCATAGATTTCACCAAACACTGTTTCTGTGCAGTCTTCCATTGTCACAATTCCGGAAACCCCACCATTTTCATCCAACACAACTGCCAAATGTTTTTTCGCTTTTTGCATGTCATGAATAAGTGTGTCAACATTCGTATTTTCCGCCGTAAACAAAGGTTTTGTCATGATTTCTTTAAGCACGATGTTCTTGCCTGCGATTTTGGCATTGAAATAGTCCTTGATGTGCAAGAGTCCAACCACATTGTCCGTATTGTCGCGATAGATTGGAATTCTCGAATATTGATGTTCAACAAAAGCCTTCTCAATCTCGTCCGCACTGCTTTCCACATTCAAAAAAACAACGTCAACGCGGTGAGTCATGATGTCATGAGCGGTAACTTCCTTGATTTTGAGTGCGCCTTGAAGGATGTCTGTTTCTCCATTTTCAAGCACACCTTCTTCTTCCATTGTGTCGATGATACTTTCAAGTTCATCTTCTGTGACGGTGACTGATGTTGCATCATTTTTGCGGTTTTTCGTAAACAACTTTTGGATTCCATAAAAAGGAATGACAAGTGGATAAAGTGCTTTCGTCAAAAAATATACAGGTCCAGCAAGTTTGACAGCAAACTTTTCTGGATTTGTTTTTGCAAGTGCCTTTGGCAAAATTTCACCGGTAATCAAAATGATGATTGTCATCACAACCGTGTTCAAAACGTTCAAAAGTGCAGCGTTTTCAATAAACTGCGAGAGAAGATATGCACAAATTGTCGTTGACAAAATGTTGACAATGTTGTTTCCAACCAAAATTGTCGTCAAAACTCTGTCCGAATGTTCTGCAAGATAAAGAGCTTTTCTTGCCCCCTTAACTTTGTTCTCCGCCATGGTGCGAATTCTTATCAAATTCATGGAAGTAAGCGCTGTTTCCGACGACGAAAAGAATGCACTCAAAATAAGCAAAATGACGATTCCAAAAATCAAAAGTCCGTGAACTGTGTTAAACTGAACTGCTAAAAGCGTACTGGGGTGACTCAAAATAAAAATCTCCTTATAAATAAATTTATGTGCATATTTTAGCATATATTAAAAAAAATGTCCAGTCTTTATACATAAATTCAAATAAGTTGGATTTTTTGATGTTTTGTGATAAAATGTCACATATGAAAAATCTTTGCAAAATTTGTCCCAGACAATGCCAAATCGACCGCAAAATGAATGTTGGTTTTTGTAACGAAAATCAAACAATCAAAATTGCAAAAATTGTCAAAAATTTCATGTTTGAAGAGCCCTGTGTGACAGGAGAAAAGGGCGCTCTTGCCATCTTTTTTTCTGGTTGCAATTTGAGATGTGACTATTGCCAAAATCACAAAATCTCCCACGGCGGAACTGGTCAGCCTTTCAGTGTGGAAAAACTGCGCACATTTTTGGAAGAAAATCAAGACAATCACTCATCAATTGACCTTGTCACACCAACACATTTTTCGGATGAACTGTGCAAAGTTTTTGAAAAATTCAACAAAAAAATTCCTGTCATTTGGAATACAAACAGTTATGAAACAACAGACAACATCAAAAAAGTCAGCAAATTTGTTGACGTGTTTTTGGCGGATTTCAAATATGGTGATGACATTGTTGGCGCAAAATTTTCAAAAGTAAACGACTATTTTTCCTGCGCACTTCCTTCAATCAAAATGATGTGTCAAGAAAAGCCAGATGTTTTCGAAGGAGAATTTATGAAGCAAGGAGTCATCATCCGTCATCTTGTCCTGCCTGGATACATTGACAACTCTTTCAATGTCCTAAACTCGATCAAAGAGAATTTTCCAAATCGAATGGTCAGCATCATGAGTCAATTTACTCCAAACGGAAAAAGTTCACTTGACAGAAAACTCAAACCGATTGAATACAAAACTGTGCTTGCACATATGCAAAAATTGGGTTTATCAAATGGTTATATTCAAGATTTTGACAGCGCAAACGACTCTTACACCCCAGATTTTGACTAAAATGGCAAAAAATTTGGAATTTGTTTGACATATTTCGACAAAAAATTTATCATTATAACATCAAAAGGAGATTTTTATGAGCGCAAGTGCAAAAAAATATTTATCCTTGGGCATAATTTTGAGTTTGACGGCAATTTGCTTTGCTGTCCTTCATTATTTCAACATCATCAAGGGAATGGACCTTTATCTTGCAGTGACATATGTTTCATATTTTGTCGGGCTTGCACTTTGGTATAATGGTGCCTACAACCGAGCACACTCTCGCACAAAATCCACACTACTCAACTTCAGTTTGGGAACAATTTTCATTCTTGCATCAATCGGATTGTTGGTGTATGGTGTAATCAACGGATTGATTGTTCTTTTCTGAAATCAACTTGTTTTTGAATTTTTCAAAACATTTATTGCAACAAAAAAACATCGAAAATTCGATGTTTTTCTTTTTTATCCCAAATTGTTGATTTCCAAAAGCAATCCTTCAAGTTTTTGGTTGATTTCTTCAAGTTTTCCTTCAGAACCTGTTGCCATTGCCTGTTTTGCTTCTTCTTGAAGTTTGTCAATCTCCTTCAAAATTCTGTCGCGTCTTTCTTGCTTTGTGTCTGCCGTTTTTCTTTCAATTCCATTTACGGCTTGTTCCAACTCTTTGTTGATTGACGAACGAATTTGCTGAATTCTTGCTTCTTCTTCAGAAAGTTTTTTGTCAATTTCTTCAATCTCAACTTTTCTTGGACGCCCGCGACCTCTTTTTGCTGTTTCGGTTTGTTCTTTAACAATCTTTTTTGGTCTTCCAACCTTTCGTTTTTCGGTGTCTTGTGAAGTTTCTGTCACCTGTTTTTTCGGTCTGCCAACCTTCTTTGCTGGAGTTTCAACTTGAGCATCCGTCTTTCTTGGACGTCCGCGTTTTCCGGCTGGTTTTGGGGTTTCAATTTGTTCAACAACTTTTCTTGGTCTGCCCGCCTTCTTTCTTGGTTTTTCTTCCACAATTTCCTGTTCAACTTCATCTTCTTCGAAGTTTTCAACTTCTTCATTGACTTTGGTTTCTTCAGTGATTGTTTCTTGTGGTTCTTCCTTTTTCTCTTCAACAAATGTTGATTTGGAAGAACTGTTTATAACTTCAATTTCATCATCTTTGTCAACTTGGTCGATGATTTTTTCTGCAACGCCATATATGTCACCCTTAACAGTGTCGTCAGTCATAAAATCAAAACTGTCAAAACTGTCAAAATCAACAACTTGTTTTTCTTCCTTAACTTCTTCCACAGGTGGTTGTTCTGCTGGAGCAGAAATCAAAGTTCCGTCTTGAGAATAAACATTTCCGTTCAAATCGTGGAAGTTTCCATCCTTGTCATAGAATGTTCCGTTGGCGTAAACATAATTTCCATTTTCGTCATAAGCGCCTTCGTTTGAATTTTCCTTCTCGTTTTGTCCGGTTTCAGCATCATATTGTCCTTGTGGAACATTTTTGAGTTTGATTTCAAGTTCGGTTATATATTGTTTATCTCTTTCATTTTCAGCCTTAAGAGATTCAAATTTCTCACCAAATGCCTTTGCAACAACCTTTTCAGCGCTCTTACAGAACTTGTCAAAAAATGCTTGATATTGTCCCAACATGTTGTTTTCAACTTCATTTCTGTTTCTTTCAAGTTCATCGTTAAGCTTTTTGATTTCTTCTTCGCCTTCACCTTTTTCCAAAAGATATTTTGCGCGAATTCCTTCAAATTCTTGTTCCAACTGCTCTTGTTTTCCAATTTCTTGGGTTTGTTGTTTGCGATAGTAGTTGCTTTCAATTCTGTTTGTTGTTTCTTCTTGCATCTGACGTAAACGAACAACGTTTTCTTTTGATGCTTGAATCTTTGTTTGATATTCCTTCTGAACATTATCAAAATTCTTTCTTCTGCTGTCGAGTTCTGCTTCGAGTTGAGCAACTTTAACCAAAATCTTTTCTTTCTTTTTAAGGAAAAGTTCACTTTCCTTCATTGCTCTTTCAAGCATAATCGAGCCATCAATTCCGGTTGATGAGAAGTCATATGTTTCGTGTTGAACTTCATCTTCCTTCGCCTTGTTGAATTCTTCCTTCTCTTTTCTTGCCTTATAGTCCAAGAACTCACGAAGAACAGGTTGTCCTTTTTCAATTTCTTGTGGAGTGAACAAGATTTGATAGTCAATATATGACGGAAGGTCAATGCATGCATTGTCCATAAATCTTCCAAAAAGTGAAACATTTTGATATAAAGAATTGAGCACAGCATTTTTTCTTGCGCGCATGTAAACCACAAAAATCAAACCAATCAGTGCAACGATAAGCGCAACAAGCATTGCTTGTGCAACAGCAAGACCAGTGAGTGCGTTTGCAGAAACAGCATACACAATCAAAATGAAGAGTGCAGAAATGAAAGCCCAAATTGTTGAAAACAATGAAAGGTTTTTGATGTTTGAATTATACGAACTCGTCTTCAAAGGTTTCTCAACCAAATTTTCGGTTGACAAATATGAAGAAGGGTTACCTTCTCTGAAAAGTATGTATTGTTGCCAATAATAGCAAAGTCTTTTTGGTGCTTTCAATTTGAAGAGCATGTTCAAATCTTTGATGTTGTCTTCGGTGACAACCTTTTTCTCAAAAAGCCAATAGTTCAGTTTGTCAAGCGCTCTGTTGAGTGATGCTTCATATGAAAAAGAAGATTTCACCACAAAGAAAATCACAAGCAACGCTTCAACGGCAAGTGCAATGATAAAAAGCATATCTGCTGTGAGACGATTTGCCAAATTGGAAAATAAATCCACGATGTTTGTCACGATATCCGCAAACATAATAACCTCCTGTTACTTGTATTTAGTATATCACAACCGAAAAAATAATTACTAATATTTTTTAATAATTTTTTAAATATTTTTTTATTATTTTTTTTGACGATAAAAAAAGAAGAAAAAATTCTTTATAAAAACATTTTTTCTTCCCTAAATATATGGCGAATCACAATTTAATTTTAATTAAATGTGAATTTTTTAATGACAATAAATAAATTTGTTTTACCTGCAAATTAAATGCATTTTCAATCGCCATTTTATAGAATTTTAATTGCGTATTATATTTATAAATTAAATATTCATCATTATTTGAATTTGAATATTTATAGTCCACCAAAATAATTTCCCCGTCCTTCACGACAAACAAGTCAACAATTCCTTGAAGCAAAATTTCATCGTCGAAATCACAATCAGACAAAAGGTTTGACAATTTCTCTTTCATGACAAACTCTTTTTCTTTCATGACCGTCCCGCCATGCGTTAGCGTTTTCAACATCAAAATGTTTTCCAAAAGAATTTTGTCATCAACAAGATTTTCAATATCACAAAAGATTTTGTTGTTGATTGTTTTTTCTCTCTTCAAATCTTCAATAGAAGAAATTTTCTCAAAATCCAAGGTTTTGAGTGCAAGGTGATAGGCATTCCCAATTTCAACTCCCGCTCCGGCGAAAGAGAAATTTTCATTTGAATATTTTTCAAAATCATTTTCCGCGTTTCTTTGGGAAAGGCGAGTCACACTTTCTTTCAATTTGAAATTTTGCTTTTCACTGAATTTATACGAAAAATCAAGATATTTTTCAATTTTTTCAACATTTTTTGATGAAATTTCAAAATTATTTAATTTTTCATCTGATGAAATCGGATTTTGTTGAATGTCTTCAATCAAGTTGATTTGCATGTTTTCATCTTCGAAAAAATTGTCTTTCAAAAATTTTTCTTTTGCGTTTTTGAGCGCAAAGAAAATGAAATCAAAATATGAATCACATTTTTCCAAATCAAATTTCTCAAAACAACTGTCATTATATTGCCCGAAAAGATAAAGTCTGTTTTTTGCCCTTGTGAGCGCAACATAGAAAATCATCAATTCCTCAACAAAATCTTTTTTCTTCTTTTGATGTTCAATTGCTCGCATTTTGACCCCAACGACTTCATTGTTGTCAATTTTGTCATAAAATTTGACGGCAAGCCCAAACTCTTCATTGATTTCAATGTCGGATTTTGGTTTTGCTTTTGAAAGACTTTGGTCACATCCAACCAAAAATACAATTGGATATTCAAGACCCTTTGTGTTGTGAATTGTCGTCAAAAGGACACAATCAGCCATCGCAGAAACCTGTCCATTCACAACAATGTCCACCATTTCAAAATAGTTTATAAGTGCAGGCAGGTCAAACTCAAACCCACTTTGAGAAATTGATTCAAGAAATTTCTCAACAAAGGGGGTTGATTTCGGCTTTCTTAAATTGATATAACTTTGATAACCAATCTCCTCAAAAAGTGTCAAAAATGCACTTTTTATTCCAGAAATTATGCAATTTTTTCGGAAATTTTGCAAGTTTTTGTTGAATTTTTGAAATTTTCCATTTTTGTCTTCTTTGACAATATCACACAAATTTTCGTTACCTTTTTCATCTTGTATTTCTTGAAGAGAAAGGTCACAAAATGGGCTCAACAAACAACTCAACAATGCCACTTCATCATCCATATTCAATGCATTTTTGAGAAAATTTACAAGCATTTTGATTTCCACATCATCCATAAGAAAATTCCTGGAATTTGAAGAAACCGGAATTCCTTCTCCAATCAAAAAGTTTTCCAAATCATCAAAAAACTCACCACGCTTTCTTGCACAAATTGCAATATCAGAATATTTGCAATCACGAAACGTTCCGTCAACATAAATTTTGCTTTCCAAAACTTCTTGAATTCTTCTTTTGATATCAAGAAGAATTTTTGATTTTTTTTGAACCGCATCAACTGGTGCATTTTGAACATCATAGACATCTGGCAGTTGTTGTGTCACTTTTTCGTCCGGCACAACCAAATCAATTGTCACCGCTTTTTGTTTGTCATCTTCAAATTTTGACATCCCACGAAGCATTGATGTCCCTTCATAATCCACCCCAGCAGACTCTTGCGTCATACAAACTTTGAAAATGTCATTAACAAACCCCAGCACTTTTTCACTGCTTCTGAAATTTGATTGAAGATAATTCACAGTCCCATCATCTGAATTTTTGAAATCAACTTCATCTTTCAAAAAAATTTCCGGACGCGCAAGGCGAAAACCATAAATCCCTTGTTTTACATCGCCAACCGCCACAAAATTACAGTTTTTTGCGACATTTTTTATGATTTTTTCTTGAATTTTGTTTGTATCCTGATATTCATCCACAAAAACATACTTAAAACCCGCAAAAAGATTTTCATTTTGCGATAATTTGCTCATATATTTTTCCAAATCATAAAAATCCAACAAATTTTGTGATTTTTTTATTAAATTTTCTCTGTTTTCATAGTTTTTAAACAAATCAACCAACTGTTTTTCCAAAACGCCATTTCTTTGAAATTCAACATTTTCCTCGTCACCCAAATTCAACAATTGGATTTTTTCCAATGTTTTGTTTATGTCTTTTTTGATTGATTGAAGTTTTTTTACAACATCTTCTCCAACGTCCTTTTTCTTTGGTAAATTTGGGAATGAAAACTCCACTTTTGCAATTTCGCAAAGATTTTTGCTGTTAAAAATTGGATATAATGCTTCTTTTATCTTTGTTTCAAAATCAAAAACATGCAATTTTTCAATTGTGTTGATGTTTTTTTGCAGATTTTTCAAATAATTTTCATACAAATATTTTTCTGCTTTTTCATATTGACCTTTTTCAACGCATTTTGCAAAAAAATCTTCCCTGTCAGCCACTGAATTTGCCATTTCTTCAATTTGAAAAATAATTTCTCTGATTTTTTCTTTGTCGTTTTTAAACACTTCAACCAACGTCAAAAAATCATCAGGTTTTTCTTTTTCCATAATTTTCAGAGCGTCATCAAATGCCATACATCTTATTTTTTGAGAATATGCTTCATCCGCAACTGCAAAATTCTCGTTTAAACCAACCAAATTTGCATATTTTTTCAACATTTTTTCGCAAAAAGAGTGAATTGTTGAAATATTTGCGGTCGAAAGTGCGTCAAGTTGAGAGATGATAAATTCATCATTTCCTGCTTCTTTCAGTCTTGATTGCAATCTCTCCTTCATCTCGGTGGCGGCAACTTTTGTGAATGTAAGCACAAGGAATTCTTGCACAGGAATTCTGTCTTCACAAATAAGTTTGCAAATATATTTGATCATGATATATGTCTTGCCACTGCCCGCGCTGGCACTGACTAACATATTTTTTTTGTTATTCGCAAGGACTTTTTCCTGTTCTTCAATTCTCATCTATTTTTCCTTTGTTTGAAGATTTGTTTTCTTTGATCGACTGCATCAATCTTTGTCCATCACTTTCAACATGTTTGCAAATGGCAACATATGGACAAAATTGACATTCACCAGCAAATGGATTTGGATCTATATATCCTTCCTTAATCTGTTTGATTGCTTTTTGGGAAATCTGCTGTGAATATTCAAAATATTCTTGTAAATTTTCCACAGCGTTCCCATTTTTGAATGCGAACTCATTCTCCTTTGCACTCACTTTTTGTGACATGCCAATCAAATCACTCTTGAATTTTTCTTGCCAAAGTCTTGTGTCAGTTGCAAGAACAACATCATTATCTTTTTTTGTTATTCCATTCAACAAATTTTTTGAAGTGTTGTTTTTCTTGTATTTCGTTCGACAATCAAAATAGTAAACGCCAGCACACTCAAGTTTTTGCTTCTTTTGAACTGCGTTTGCATATAAGAAAAGTTGCAATTTTTTGCCATAATAAAGTTCTTTTTTGATGTTGTCAGTTTTGCCAGTTTTGTAGTCAAATATTCGGAAATATTTTTCAAATTTGTCAATTCTGTCCACAAATCCAATTAAATTTGTGTCATCAGAAATTGGAACAAATATTTTTTCTTCAAGAGAAATTGGTCTGAATTTGCTGTTTTTTTGCTCAAAAATCACATTTTTCACAATTATTTTGCTTTCATTTCTCAAAATTCTCAAAAAACTCTTTTTCAAAACTTTTTTGTCATATGTTTTTTCAGCCAAAGAAGAAACGTTCTCGTTCAAAAAATCATCAACTTGTTTTTCTGTTAAATCACCAAGATTTTCTTTGAATTTTTCAACAAACTTTTGCAAAAGCGCATGCTCAAAAACTCCAAAAAGTCTTTTGTTTGGCTGAACATTTTCTTTTTGTTTGATTTTCAAATCATATGAAACAAATCTCTTGAATGGGCATGAAAAATAACTCTCAAGTTCTGAAGCAGAAATCTTTGTTTTGCTTTTTGGATTTTGAATTTTCAAAACCTTTTTTTGTGGAATTTCAGCAAGATTTGTTGAAATTTTTGAAATACCATCTCTCAAATTCTTTCGACTTCCCAAATAGAACAAAAATTTGTCAAGTTTTTCTTCTTCTGTCAAGTCTTGAATGTTGAAATCACAAACACTCTCTGTCTGAACAACATTTTTTCCAAACATTTCACACAAATCCTTGACAAAACCTGCTTGCTGGGTCATCTTTCCATCTGCAACAATTGGTTGACAAACAATCAATTTCTTTTTTGCGTGAAAAAGACACTCAAAAAGTTTAAGTCTGTTTCTGCGGTTCAAAACTTTGATTTCAGGTTCAAGTGCAAACTGAAGTTTGAGTTTTTTTATGTCATCATCATCGATGATTGCTGTGTCATTTTGAGTTTTCGGCAACTTGTCCGCTGTTGCACCCAAAACAAAAAGTGTGTCAATGTCCTCAAAATAACTGTTTGTCACTTCTCCAACAAAAACCGCGTCAATATATGAAGGAATGGTTTCCACTTTCACACTTGAAAGCGCAAGAAGCAAAATTCTTTCAAAATCAGCATATTCAACTTCTTCACTTTCACCCAATTCGGAAATTTTTTCCAGAACCTGCAAAATCAAAGTGTAACTCTGTTTGTTTTCACTTTCTTTTTTGTAGTCACATTCTTCGTTTAAATTTTGCAACAATTTTTGTTGATTTTCTTCTGTAAATTTCAAAATTTCACTCAAAATATTAACAAAATCACCGATTTTTTTGCATTTTTTCAGTTGATTTATCAAAAAAATGATTGTCTTATATTCTGGTTCACGAGTCAAAAATTCTTCTTCATCTTGAATATCAAAATATGAAATTTCGCTTAAAATTTTCTCTTTTTCATCATTTTTCAACAACGCACATGACACCAAATATTCCAAATTTTCTTTTCTGAATCCAAACTTCCCAATTTGCAATATTTTTTGAACAAACTTTCCAATCACTGTGGTCGACAAGTCAGTTGCCGTGTCGCAATATGATAAAAGTCCAAATTTCGGAAAAATTGTCTTTATTTTGTCATAATAACTTTCGTCAGCAATCGCAACAGCAAAATCTTTGAGTTTTGCTCCATGGAAAATTTGATATTTTATGTATTTCGCAACAAATTCAACTTCGTCATCCGCATTTTTTCCAATTATGTTTGCAAAATAATCACTTTTCCCCTTCTCAACATCAAACGAAAAGAGATTTTTGAGCATTACAAGTCTTTCTCCGTCAAACGACACAGGCGTTTTTTCAACATCCACAACCTTGCCAAATTCTCTTGCATATTTTGTCGTTTTTTTCAAAATGTCATCTTCAAAAATAAACGCATTTCCCACACTTGTCGGACTTGCCATTCCAATGTAAATTTCGTTTACATATTCCGCCATTTTGCAAATAAAAGCATTTATTTCCGGCGAAAAACTGTCAAAATTTGCAAAAAACAAGTTTACATCTTTCAAATTCAACTTCTCTTGAACATTTTCAAGGAAAAAATCGAGCAATTTTGAAAGGTCAAGTTTTTCTCCCAAAAACTTCTCATAACTTTGATAGATAAGTTTCAGGTCATGCATTTTTTCATCCAAAAACAAGTCTTTGGTTGTCTTTATCTGTTCATACGTCACGTGGCATGCCTTGAACTGTTTGATGACTTGCAAAATTTTCAAACACAAATCAATTCCACATTTATGAAAAAATTTGAAGTTGTTTTCATTTTCTTTGACCGCTTTGTGTATGCAAAAAATCTCTTCAATCCCACTTATGCGTGAGAAGGGAATGTTGTTTTGTCGGAGCAACTTGCTTGCAAGCCTTGAAATTCCAACAACTTCAATATTGAAGGTTGATTTGATGTTAAGGCAGTCAAAAATCAAACTTTCTGCTTGCATGGAAAAACTGTCAGGAACAACCACAAGGTTTTTCTTTGAAAAGTCAGTTACATCAATTTTCTTTATGACACTTTTACCCGCTTCAAAAGTTGTGTCAGACATTATGATTTTCACATCATGATTTTAGCACAAAATAACAAATAAATCAAAGACTTTTTAACTTTCCGAAGTTTGTGCCAATCTTTTTTGTTGAAAATGCTTTTTTAGTTCTTGATTTTTGCTTGTTTCAACCTTTTTAAGTTTCTCAATCAACTTTTCATTTTCCAACTTCATCAATTTGAAATCGTTTCGCAGTTGAGAGATGGTTTTCTCCTTCTTTTCCAAATCCTCAAACGCTTTTTTAAGCAAATTCTCAGACGACATTCTCTGTGATTGAGTCTTTTGCAACGCATCTTCAAGTGCCATCTTTTTGATAAGTTTGACAAGCCCCAAAAACAAGCTGTTGATTTCGTTTTCCGTAAGAGTTTTTTGACGGCGAAATTGGATGATTTCTCCCATATTTTTCTTCTTTTCGTTTTGAAATTTGTTTTGCAACCTTGTCATCAATGTCAAATCTCCGCCACTTACTTTTTGACATGCCGAACGAACAGAATATCCTTGTTTATGCAAATTTTCAATCTGCTTTAATTGTTCACTCTCTTCCTGCCCAAAAACAACAAAATGGTTTTTTATATGCTTGTCAAGGTCAATTTTCAATCTTTCACAACGCAAGTTGTCAGACTTGAGATTGTCGACTTCTTTGTAATAATAATTTCTTACGCTGTTTGGTTTTCTTTTGAAATCCTTTGCATGCAAGGAAAAGGCATTTTTCAAAGATTTTCCTTCAATTTTGCACTTTTCAACACTTTCAAAAAGTTTTTTAACTTCTTTATCATTCCAAATTTTCATTCTTCTCTCCTGTAATAAATTCTTGCCAAAAAAAGAAAGTTTAATCTGTTTTTTCATATTTTTTTTTGCAAAAACATATAGTTTAATATGAAATATACATTAAAAACCACATACCCATGTCTTGTTAAAACTCAAAATGACTTTTGTCAACTTGAAAAAAATGATAATTTGGAAATCGAAGATGAGCACATTGTTTTCGTCTATCCGCAAGCAAATCAACTGCCATTTCAAATTGATTTTTCGTGTGAAAATGAATTTTATTCAATCATAAATCACGAAAATCAAACTTTTGTCATTCTTGAACCACCAAAAAAAGTCAATATCTCAAAAAAGGAAAAAATGACGATTTCGGGGAAAACATGCAACATTTGTGTAAATGAAAGCAGTCTTGAATTTGAAACGGAAACTCACAAATTTTCCATTCCACACAAAAACCAACCCTTCAAAACACAAAAAATAAAAAGTTTTGCTTGTGTGATTTTTGATAATGAAATTTTTGCATTAAACATGCAAAACAACAAACTTTTCAGTTTTTCAGGTGAAGAAATTTCTCTCAAAGATGATGAAATCACTCTCACAAAGAAATTCTGCGACAGTCTTTCTCGTCAAAAACAGGCAAAATATAAACTTGGCGATGATGTGACTGTTGAAAATGAAAGTTTTTCGCATAACTTACGAAAAAACATTGAAGGACTTTTGCCTTTTCAACTTTTGGAAAGCGTCAAAGCGAAAGATTATGCCTATGCACTTGACTGTCTTGCGGACAATTTGAAAAACAATATTGACACTGCAACTCTTCAAAGTTTTTTTGGAAATTTGAAGGAATTTTTGCCACTTACAAAAAATCAGTTTATCACAATTTCGGACCATAAAAAAAATTTTGTCACATTCTCCGTTTCAAGTGGCAAAATTGATGATATTTCAATTGACGAACTTTGATTGATTATTCAAAAATTCCAATCAACTTCAAAGTCTTGTCAAAGCGCGCTTGAAAATTTCTGCACAAAACTCTCAACAGCGCCAATTCACTTCCTTCCGAAAGTTTGATTGTTTGCAAACCGTCAAAATCTGCATTACTCAAAATTTTCAGCGCCATATATGTTGTTTTTGAGAGTTCTTCACAACCAAACCCTTTGCAACCCGCACAGACGAGTTCGCCGTCTTTATAGTCAAGAAAATATCTCTCATTTGCGGTGCTTGAACAACACGAGCATTTCCCCGTCACAAGCGGAGTTCCGCTCAAAGCAAAAAAGTCCAGCATAAACTTGTCCAAAGCATAGTATGGACGGGTTTTTGAAAAACAAATTGTTTTGAGAGTTTTGAGAGCAAGTGCAAAATATTGTGCAATATTATCCGAAATTTCAATAAGAGAAATGGCTTGGAGCACAGCTGACCCTTCAAAAAATTTGTCAATATCTTCGCTTATTTCATGGAAACTTTCAAGGCTTTCAAAACCAGTAACAATCAATCCGGCTTTTCCTTCTTCAATCAAAAACTCCCCAAAAGTAAAAGGATTTTGTGCACCTTTCATCTTTGCTTTTGGAGATTTCACACCTTTGAGAGTCGCCCAAATTTTTCCTTTTTCAAGAGAAAAAAGAAGAACATTCTTATCCTTCTCTTTCCTATCGTTTGCTTTTAAAACAATTGCTTTGATTTTTTCTGACATCTATATCTTCTCTTTTGTGCTGTTTTCTTTTTTAAGTTTTTTGCTCGTTTTCTCTTATGCGGTTTCTTTCTTGCACGAATGTCTGCACCGCTTCCGCATTACCATCAGACATCTTCACCATTTCCCAGTTGAGTTCATCAATAATATCGTTAAACTTATTTTCCATGACAACCCCCTGTTTTTAATTTGTGTGAAAGAATTTTTTCTATGCAAAAGCAAAAAGTCTTCTTACATTTTCATTTTAACTAAACCAAAACATAAATGCAAACAATTTTTAAGAAAAAAATATATGTCATCCATTTTTTTGCAGAAAATCTTAAATTCTTCTTATCACAACACTTGCGCTGGTGATTACTGTCGAATTTGCAGAATTATTGACAAGTGTCAAGGTTGATGACTGTGTCAGTGAAATCACAATTGTCTGTGACGCCGACACAACATCTCCGCTTTCTTGATTGACATTTATCACACTCCCAGCCACTTCATTTGAGTCGATTTCAAGTTTGATTGAGAAATTTTCGTTTTCCGGGGTTGTTCCGTTTGCAAAATATGACACCTGATATGTCCCAGCAAGCAAATTTATTCCACCAGAAACACTTGAACTTTGAGTGATGCTTGTGCCTTGAGATTGGCTTAACGTCACCAAAACCACACCTTGTGAAGCCACTGTTGTCGTGGTCGAATTATTAAAATATCCAAATTGATTTTCAATCACAGGGTTGACAACTTCATTCGAACTGCATTCAAGCGAGCAAGGGCAAAAAATTGGGCATGGGTGATTGCAACAGCAATTACATCTTGACATTTTTTCTCCTTTGGCAACAATTTGTCGCCTGTTATCATTCTATTTCAAAATTCAAAAAATGACACAAAAAAAGTCTGCCAAAAGGCAAACTTTTGTTTTTTAACCTTGAATTGAACCAACAGTTCTTGGGAAAAGTTCAACATCACGGATGTTTGACGCACCAGTAAGATACATCACAAGTCTTTCAAATCCAATTCCATATCCAGAGTGAATGTTTGTTCCATAACGGCGAGTGTCAATATACCATGTGTAGTCCTCGCGTTTGAGTCCAAGTTCGTCCATGCGTGATGTCAATTTTTCCACACGCTCTTCTCTTTGACTTCCACCAATGAGTTCTCCAATGCCCGGAACAAGCAAGTCAACAGCTGCAACGGTCTTTCCGTCATCATTTTGACGCATATAGAATGCTTTGATGTCTTTTGGATAGTTCTTCAAA